>NZ_JAAIUN010000005.1:0-173187 GCF_013317245.1 Blautia sp. MSK.20.85 | reverse complement strand
GTCTTCGGCAGAAAAAAATAAAATTTTTTTTGTCCTATACTTGACACATCCACATGTATGCAGACATACATACTGCTCTAATATGGCTAAGTCCGGAATGAATCCAAAGGTACTTCAATATCTGATGGGCCATTCCGATATCAGTGTCACCCTCAATACCTATACACATCTTAAGCTGGATGATGCGAGAGAAGAAGTGGAGAAGCTTGCCAGGAAGCAGGCAGAAGCTGAAAATGAGTTTCGGCAGTTAGGTATGAAGGAGGACAAGGTCAAATTCAAGAAGATGGGGTAAATGGTCTAATTTAGACCATTTCGTAAAATGGCTAGAAAGTCAGTAAATTCAAGGCTTTGAAGATGGCCGTGGTCTAAAACAGATTGAAAAAGGGTAAAATTTTTAGACCAAATTTTTTTGGAAAATCAAAGATTTCAGACATAGGAGATCGGCAAATGTCGGCTGGTCTAAATTTGAAATCCGAGGCCATTTTAGACCATATTTTAGACCATTTGAAGGAAGAAACATACCGAGATAAGCCAAAATAAGCCGAGAAATGGGAAAAATCTTGATAGACTAAAAAAGTGCGCAAATGCTTGAAAAATAAGGAAAAACCGAGATAATCCGAGATAAAAAAGGAGTTAAAAATAGATGATTAGAGTGTTATTTGTTTGCCACGGCAACATATGCCGCTCAACCATGGCCGAAAGTGTTTTCACCTACAAAGTAAAAACACTCGGTCTTTCAGAGCAGTTCCTGATCGACAGTTTTGCGACAAGTACCGAGGAGATTGGGAATCCGCCGCACAGAGGAACTGTTAATAAACTTCGTGAAGTAGGAATCCCACTGGTTCCGCACAGAGCGAAACAGATCACATGGGCGGATTATAATAAATTTGACTATATTATCGGTATGGACACTGCAAATATACGGAATCTGAACCGGGTGCTGAGAAATGATCCGGAAGATAAGATTTATAAATTTCTCACTTTTTCAGGATCTGGACGTGATATTGCAGATCCGTGGTACACGGGAAATTTTGATGAAACTTATGAAGATGTGCTGGAAGGATGTGAGGGATTTCTGAAATATCTGAAGGAACATGGAGAAATTCAGTAACAGGACATCAACAGGATCCTCTGATGAGACATAAATGTGAAATAATATAAAAAATTTGACAGTAAAAGGCAGCGAAAGCTGCTTTTTCTGTCGATGAAAACTTCTTTACAAATTCAGAAACTTCTCTTATACTGTTCTATACAGCAGACAACTCAAAGCTATATATTTATTCTATTCATTCAATAATTCAATTCAGAGGTTGCCGACCTGTTGAGGGCTGGCACCATCAAATCAGGACATTCGTCCGCATTGTTTCACAGAAAGGAATTAAATATGGAAAAAGGCTATGAAATGTTTATCACAGATCTGAGGAGGCTTCTTCTTGCTGCTATGGATATGGAAGAGGAGAAGATTTACTTTGCAAAAAAAGGCGAAAAGTATGGCTGCACAGGAGACAGGCTTTTTGTGGAGTGCGGAGATATTGAAAAGTCGCGCCAGATCTGTGGATTACATACGGAAGAACTTTATGAGCGGTACTGTAAAGAGCACAAACTGGAAAATATCATTCATGACTGTGTATGTGAAATAAAAAAAGCCAGAGAAAACTGTGTTATCTGTGACATAGAGCAACTGGAGAATTACGAAAAAGTGAAAGGAAAACTTTTTATCCGCCTTCTTAATGCAGATAAAAACAGAGATGTCCTGAAAGATACGATCCATCATAAAGTCGGGGATATAGCGCTTGTGCTTTATTATATGGCAGGAGAAAAAGACGGATATATTCTTAGTACAAAAGTAAAAAAACATTTTCTGGAACAATGGGAAAAAGATCCGGATATAGTTTTTGAGGCAGCACTGGTAAATACATATTTTATCAGTCCACCCAGAATATATCACTGGGAAAAAATGCTTTTTGATAAGGAATACAGGGGAGATAATTTTATGGACATATTGGGATCCTATCATCCGAATAAAGGGATATCAGGGAATTGTCTCAGCACAGAAAAACGTACTAATGGAGCAGCAGCAATCTTTCTTCCAGGTGTAGCCCGACGTCTTGCAGAGCTTCTGGAGTCTGATCTGTATCTTGTGTTTACCAGCATTCATGAAGTAATGGTACATAGCACAGATAAAGTTTATCCCGAAGAGCTGAAAGAGGTTCTCCTGGATACAGTCAAAAAAGCAACTCCGGAAGAAGATTATTTGACATCGTCCATTTACCGATATAGTCGACGTACCGGGGAGTTTTCTGTAGAAGTGAAATAGAAACGTAGATAAACAAAAAAGAACCAGGATGGAAATCCTGTCTGCAGGAATAAAATCCATCTTGGTTCTTTCTATATAGATTCTGCAGAAATTTTAACTGAGAAGAGCAGAATCATTGGAAAATTCTTCGCCGCTGGCTTCTTCGAATTTATCAAGAAGATCTTTAACGGTAAGTTTTTTCTTTTCTTCACCCTGGATATCCAGAATGATTTTTCCCTCCCACATCATGATCAGGCGGTTGCCATGAGTGATAGCGTCACGCATGTTATGAGTAATCATCATGGTTGTCAGGTGATCACGGTTTACGATCATGTCGGTGATCTCGAGGACTTTGGCAGCAGTTTTTGGATCAAGGGCGGCAGTATGTTCATCCAGAAGAAGAAGCTGAGGCTTTTTTAAGGTTGCCATCAGAAGTGTCAATGCCTGACGCTGGCCACCGGAGAGGAGTCCGACTTTGGAAGTGAGCCGGTCCTCAAGACCAAGACCGAGAATCTTCAGGAGTTCGTGGTATTCTTCCCGTTCCTGGCGGGTAATGCCCGGACGGAGAAGGCGGGATTTTCCGCGGCGTTTGGCAAGAGCGAGATTTTCTTCAATTCCCATAGTTGCAGCAGTTCCGGTCATAGGATCCTGGAATACACGGCCAAGATACGCGGCTCTTTTATATTCGGAAAGTTTTGTGACATCGGTTCCACCGATAATGATCTTTCCGGAATCTACAGGCCAGGCACCTGCAACTGCATTCAGCATAGTGGATTTTCCGGCGCCGTTTCCTCCGATGACTGTAACAAAATCACCTTCGTTCAGATGAAGATCCACGCCGTTTAAAGCAACCTTTTCATTGATGGTGCCCGGATTAAATGTTTTATGTATATCGATCAGTTTCAGCATGATCATTTACCTCCCTGTTTGGCTTTTGTAAAATATTTGCCCTTCCAGTATGGGAAAGCAAGGAAAAATGCAACGACGAGTGCGGAAAGCATTTTCAGAAGGTCTGTATCAATTCCCATCCAGATAACAATCTGAAGTACCAGATAATAAAGAATAGAACCAAATACAACGCTTAACAGCTTCAGTGCAAAGTTGCGGAAAATACGGCTGAAGATCGCTTCACCGATAATTACTGCAGCAAGACCGATAACGATGGAACCACGTCCCATGTTGATATCTGCAAATCCCTGGTACTGTGTGAGAAGAGCGCCGGAAAGAGCAACAAGTCCGTTGGAAAGCATCAGTCCCAGAACCTTATTGCGGTCTGTGTTGATACCCTGTGCACGGGACATGCTTGGATTACATCCGGTCGCACGCAGGGAACATCCGAGTTCAGTTCCGAAGAACCAGTAAAGGACTGCAATTAGAATGATGATCATAATTGCTACGATAAAAAGCGTATTCTGTGTTAGAGCAACACCCTTGACACGTCGAAGGGATACCAGAAGATTAAATTTATCAACATTGATCGCCTGGTTTGCTTTTCCCATGATCTTCAGGTTGACAGAGTAAAGGGAAAGCTGTGTCAGGATTCCGGCAAGGATAGCCGGGATGCCCATAAAGGTATGAAAAATACCGGTGGCAAGACCGGCCAGAAGTCCGGCTCCTGTTGCAACCAGCATGGACACCCATACATTGTGTCCGCTGAGCATCATCATGATACAAACAGCGCCGCCTGTACATAAAGTTCCGTCAACGGTAAGATCCGCAATATCAAGAATGCGGAATGTAATGTACACACCGATCGCCATGATTCCCCAGATAAGCCCCTGTGCGGTAGCTCCTGGAAGTGCGGTTATTAAACTCATAATCTGCATGTTAAATTATCCTCCTCTTTTTTATGCACGAACAGCGAGAAGGGGAACTCCCTTCTCGCTGTATCAGTGTATAATAGGTTTTTTACCGATTATTCAGCTGTTTTATCTGTTTCGATTGCTTCATATCCATCCGGAATTTTAATACCAAGCTCGTCACAGATGTCTTTGTTGTATTCTTTTGTGAATTTTGGTGCATATTCAATCGGCATTTTGGAGATATCTTTACCATCCTGAAGGATGCTGACTGCCATTTCGCCGGTTTTGTATCCAAGATCATAGTAGCTGATGGAAAGTGTTGCAACACCACATGCCTGGCAGATACCTTCTTCACCAGCGATTACCGGAACTTTTGCCGGAAGACAGATGTTGTTGATGATCTCAGTATTGGATGCTACAGTATTATCTGTAGGTGCATAGATCACATCACTGTCATTGGCAGCTGTAGTAACAACGGATGAAAGATCGTTGGAATCAGAGAATGCATAATCTTTACAGGTATAACCAAGCTTCTCAAGAGCATCTTTTACAGTATCTACCTGATACTGGGAGTTTGGCTCTGCTGAGCAGTAGAGAAGTCCGACATTTTTTGCATCCGGGAAAAGCTCATGGAGCATATCGGCCTGCTCATCAAGAGGAGCAAGATCAGAAGTACCGGAAATGTTCCCGCCTACTGTTCCGTCAAAGTCATCGATTCCAAGAGCGACACCATATTCGGTAACGGCTGTTCCAAGGATCGGGATATCGGAAGTTCCTGCAGCTGCAGCCTGAAGAGATGCGGTTGCGTTTGCAAGGATCAGGTCTGCCCCTTCTGAAACAAAGCTGTTGATAATGGTAGAACAGGTATTAGAATCACCCTGTGCATTCTGCTCATCAAATTTTACAGAATCACCCATCTTTTCGGTGATGGCATCCTCAAAACCTTTGGTTGCGGCATCCAGTGCATCATGCTGAACCAGCTGACAGATACCGATGGTGTAAGTTTTTTCTTCTTTGGCGCTTACTGTGGCAGCACAGGTTCCTGTTACAAGAGCTGCTGCGAGTACAGCTGTTAAAACACGCTTTTTCATATTGTTTTCCTCCTCACGATATAGTTGCATCTTTTTGAATATTAAAAAAGCAACACTGATTGTGTTAGTATAACGCTTTAACGCTTAAAAGTCAAGAAGAATTAACGTGAAAATGCGTTGATTGAAAAAAATATTCAGGACAAATCCGTGAAAATCCTCTGTATGGTCATAAATATCTGTCCGGTAAAATAAAATGATAAACTTATGCACAGGAAAAAGACAGATTCATATCTTATTATGACTGGATATTTTTGTAGGGAGAAAAATATGGCATATAAGATTGTTCTGGATGCAGGCCATGGTGGGGAAGATCCGGGAGCTGTTTATAAAGATCGTAAAGAAAAGGATGATAATCTGAAACTGGCACTTGCTGTGGGCAGGATTCTGGAGGATAATGGGGTAGACGTGGTGTATACAAGAACTACGGATGTTTATCAGACTCCTTTTGAAAAAGCGAGGATAGCTAATGAAACAGGTGCTGATTATTTTATTTCTTTTCACAGAAACAGCAGTCCGCAATCTGGACAATACAACGGAGTTGAGGTATTGGTTTATGATAAGAAAGGCATAAAGTACCAGATGGCACAGAATATTGTAGGTGCACTTGGCGAGTTGGGATTTCAGGAACTGGGAGTAAAGGAAAGACCAGGGCTTGTTGTTCTCCGAAGGACTAAAATGCCGGCACTTTTGATAGAAACCGGATTTATTAATTCGGAGAAGGATAATCAGCTTTTTGATGAGAAGTTTAAAGAGATTGCCAAAAGCATTGCAGATGCGATACTGGGTACCCTGGATGATGAAAAAGTAGATGCTCCGTTATATTATCGTGTACAGACCGGGGCTTTTCGAAATAGAGAAAATGCGGACCGGATGCTGTATCAGCTGACAGATCAGGGATTTCCGGCATTTATCCTGAAGGAGAATGATCTTTATAAAGTTCAGGTGGGTGCATATCTGCAGCTTGGTAATGCGGTGAATATGGAGCAACGTCTCAGAGACCATGGGTACAGTACCGTGATCGTTACAAGATAAAACAGGAGATCCGGATAGAATCTGAAACAGTATCCATGAGAAAGCATGATATGATACACAAAAATGAAGAAGATCAGAAATGTTTGTTTTTGCAAAAAGAATATTTCTGTTTGAGATACAACAGGGAAGGAAAACAGAGAATGTATGAGGAATTTTTAAAACAGATCGAAGATTTTATATTTATAGAAGATAAACCGGAAAAAGCGGATGTGATATTTGTTCCCGGAAACGGATATCCGCAGATGGCCGAAAAGGCGGCACAGCTGTACAGGTGTGGAATGGCGCCGAAGATACTTCCAAGCGGAAGATACAGTATTACAGCTGGAAAATTTGCAGGAGTGCTGGAAAAAAAAGAATATTATACCGGGGCTTATAAGACAGAATGGGAATTTTTAAGAGATGTCCTTATGAAAAATGGAGTGCCCAGGGAAGCTATTCTGAGAGAGGATCAGGCTACGTTTACTTATGAAAATGCAATCTACTCCAGGCAGGTAACAGACAGAGAGCACCTGAATATCCAGAAGGCGATTCTCTGCTGTAAAGCCTGCCATGCAAGACGTGCATTAATGTATTATAAAATGCTTTATCCGGACACAGATTTTTTTGTATGTTCATGTTGTGTGGATTCGGTTGATAAAAGTAACTGGAGTGAGACAAATGAGGGAATTGACGAAGTAATGGGAGAAATGACGCGAATAATCAAACAGTTTTCTGTGATGCTTAAAAAAAATTAATTTGGGGGTGTCGTAAAAAAAAGAATTGTGTTATAATGCTTTTGACGAAAAAACGAAATATCTGTTACGAAAGATTAACAAGATATTAATTTTTGGAGAAATATTAATTCGGGCGCATGATAAATGCGTTCGATATTTTATGTAAAAGAATTTTCAGATAAATAACAAATATAAAACGAAAATTTTGAATATAGAGGTGCAGATTATTATGAAAAAGAATACAAAGATTACTTTTAACAGAAGCTTTTCGATATTGGCAGCAGCGGCGTTATCTATGACATTGATGGGGGGACAGGCATTCCCGGCATATGCGGACAGCACTTCCGGTGTTGAATCCGGGGCTGTGATTCCGGACAATATTACGATTGACAGTCCAACTGCACTGAGAAATATTGCACTTCCATCTAATTCATATGGAACACTTTCCTGGGTGGATGGATCTTATATCCCGGAGAAACGTGTGCAGTCCTGTGAGGTTGTATTTAAACCGTCAACCAGTGCAGATCTTTCCGGACTTCCAGGATGGGACAGCGCTTCAGGAACGATCACCGGTTATGTAACTGTTGTTGTCAGCAGTCTTGACAGCACTTCAGAGGAGTATGTGAGCGATGAGGACAGGGATTCTTATGAATATGAGGAATCCGATGAAAAAGAAAAGAATACTTCCGACAGTGATGAGGACAGCTCAGATACGTCTGACAAAGAAACAGTAGAAGAAGATAATTCCAACGAGAGCGGAGACCAGAAAGATACTTCGGAAGACAGCAGTGCTGTTGAAGATCAGAATAAAGAAGATACAGATTCTTCTGGTGATAAGGATGGTCAGAATACAGATGGCCAGAACAAATCGGACCAGAAACCCCAGATAATGGAGACACCGGAGGCAACCGCAACACCGGCTGGAGAAGACGATACGCCGGACAATGAGAAACCGGAAGTAACAGAAACACCGGAAGTGAGCACAACTCCTGCAGCAGATGATAGCACCGCAGATTCTGATCCTGCAGATAGTAAAGCAGATAATAAAGATGACGCTCCAGAGGTAACAGAGACCCCGGATACAACAGAAATCCCAGAGATCACAGAAAAACCGGAAGATAACAAGGATAATATTTTTGACAGAAAAGACGATGCAGAAGATAAACGTCCTCAGAATGCGGCTACTGATCTGACAGATGCGGAGAAAGCTGCAACTGCTGTACAGAATCATACCTGTGATGGAATCACAGTATCCGGTATTGACCTTCCGTGGTATGTGCAGTTCCGTGTTTCCGGAGGTGATGACTACCAGTTTACCAATGAAGAGGATGCTGCGATCTTTAAATCCTATGAATTTGAACTCTGGGATACACAGAAGAATACAGAGTATAAAATTCCAGATGGAGAATACATCAGTGTAACCGTGCCGGTAAAAGCAGGCTATACATATTCTATTGAGCACCTTCTTGACAATGGCGCTATGGAAACGATCATCCCGAGTGTGGATGGAGATACCATGACTTTCAGTACGCATTCTTTCAGTCCGTTCGGTATTGCGGGAAGTAAATCTCTGGTAGGACCGGATGCGGGAAGCGACAGCAGTGTGACAGTGACACCGGCAGCGGATACTTCTTCCACAGATACGGGAGCAGGCAGTTCGACTGATACTTCCAATGACAGCGGTGAAAGCACAGATGAAATGGATACATCCAAAGATCTGTCTTCCGGAACAGCAGAGTTGACAGACTCTTCTTCACAGAACGGTACTGAGAGCAGTGAGTCCGAAGACCAGTCTTCACAGGCGAAATCCAAGAAACAGGTAAATACCGGAGATACGACACAGATTCTTCCTTTTGTAATTCTGTTTGTGGCAGCGGCAGTTGTAGCCGGTGTGGCGGTATTCCTCAAAAAGAGAAAGAAATAAAATTAATAAGAATAAGAGTAAAAGTCCTCCCGTATAATGAGACTGGGAGGGCTTTTTATGCGTGTAAAAACAGTGTTGTGGTCATTATTACTGTCTTATGGGCTGACAGGACTTTTTCTTTTGCTTCTGGCTTTTCTGCTTTTTCAGTTTGAGCTGGGCGAAGGAGCGGCAGCTGCAGGAATTGTTTTTATTTATGTGGTGTCCTGCCTGGCCGGAGGTTTTGCCGCCGGCAGAATTATGCGTAAGAACCGTTATCTGTGGGGAATTGTTACAGGGCTGTCTTATTATGTTCTACTGCTTCTGGTATCTTTTCTGGCACAGGGAAAATGGGATATGACTTTTATCCATGCAGTGACTACTTTTTTTATGTGCCTGGGCGGCGGAGCCATCGGGGGAATGCTGTCGTAAAAGCTTGCAAAAAAATGCTTTGAAAATCGACAATTTTATGCTATACTAGGCGGAGAATAGAATACATAAAGGAGGATATATCATGGAACATATCAAGACATTAAATACAAAGAACCTTCAGAACACGGTTAAGAAGGGTGGATGTGGCGAATGTCAGACATCCTGTCAGTCTGCTTGCAAGACTTCCTGTACAGTAGGAAACCAGAGCTGCGAGCATAAATAAGAAGCAGCCGTTGAATGAGTGGAAAGCAGCGGGAGACCCGCTGCTTCACTTGTTTTATCTGAAAGTAACAGGTATCCAGCAAAACGCGCCGGAGGGCGCGTTTTGTCGGGTTATAAAAGATTTTTAGAAAGGATTGCGGGAAGATGAGTCTGATTCACCGTTATCAGAGTAATGGATATAATATCGTGCTGGACATCAACAGCGGCTGTATCCACCTTGTAGATGAAGTAACCTACGAGGTACTGCCGTATCTTGAAGAAGGCATGGAAGCGGATGCTATTGCCGAGAAGCTTGGCGACCGTTTTAAGAAAGAAGATGTGGAAACATCAGTAACTGAATGTAAGAAGCTAAAGGAACAGGGAATGCTTTTTACAAAGGATATTTATGAGAATATCATTGACGAATTTACCAAGAACCGTCAGACCGTTGTAAAGGCTCTCTGCCTTCATATTGCCCATGACTGTAATCTGGCATGCAGATACTGTTTTGCGGAAGAAGGAGAGTATCATGGAAGACGTGCGCTGATGTCCTTTGAAGTTGGAAAGAAGGCACTGGATTTCCTGATCGCCAATTCCGGTTCCAGAAAGAATCTGGAAGTGGATTTCTTTGGTGGCGAGCCGCTTATGAACTGGCAGGTTGTAAAGGATCTTGTGAAATATGGAAGAGAGCAGGAGAAGCTTCATAATAAGAAATTCCGTTTCACACTGACAACCAATGGCGTTCTTTTAAATGATGAGGTTATGGAATTCTGTAACAAAGAGATGGGAAATGTAGTTTTAAGTGTGGACGGAAGAAAAGAAGTCCATGATTACATGCGCCCGTTCCGTAAAGGTGCAGGAAGTTATGATCTGATCATGCCGAAATTCGAGAAATTTGCGGAGTCCAGAAATCAGGACAAGTATTATGTAAGAGGAACCTTTACCCATCATAATCTTGATTTTTCCCAGGATGTTCTTCATCTGGCTGACCTTGGCTTCAAACAGATCTCTGTGGAGCCGGTTGTAGCAGCAGATACAGAAGAGTATGCCATCCGTGAGGAGGATATTCCTCAGATCCTGGAACAGTATGACATTCTTGCAAAAGAAATGATCAAAAGAGAAAAAGAGGGAAAAGGATTCAACTTCTTCCACTTTATGATCGACCTTACCGGTGGTCCGTGTGTATACAAACGTCTTTCCGGATGTGGCTCAGGAACTGAGTACCTGGCTGTCACACCGTGGGGAGATTTTTATCCATGCCATCAGTTTGTCGGTGAGGAACAGTACCTCATGGGTAATGTAGACGAGGGAATCACAAAACCTGAAATCGTAAAAGATTTCGGAAGATGTAACGTCTACACCAAACCGGACTGTAAAGACTGTTTTGCCAGATTCTACTGCAGCGGCGGCTGTGCGGCAAACGGCTATCATTTCGGGGGAGATATCCGGGGGAATTATAAGATCGGATGCGAACTCCAGAGGAAGCGTGTGGAGTGCGCTATCATGATAAAAGCCGCTTTGGCGGAATAAGAGAGGAAAAAGAAAATGAAGAAAAGTAGAGGAATTGCAGTGCTGCTTCTGACAGCGATTGTCACAGTATTCTTCTGCTATGTGGCTGCGGTAGGCATTGGCCCTACAGGTACAGGTTCGGCTAAGAACATCAACACCGGACTTGATCTTGCCGGCGGTGTCAGCATCACATACCAGGCCAAGGACAGCAATCCGAGCAAGGAAGACATGTCCGATACTGTTTACAAGATGCAGCAGCGTGTTTCTCAGTACAGTACTGAGGCACAGGCGTATCAGGAAGGTTCCAACCGTATTACCATTGAGATTCCGGGAGTATCAGATGCAAATGCGATCCTGGAAGAACTTGGAAAACCAGGTTCCCTGTATTTCATCGATCAGACAGATGCAGACGGAAACCAGAACTTTACAACAGGAAACAGCGAGAGCGGATATGTCCTTGCAAGAAGCATCGAGGATATCCAGAAGGCCGGTTCTGTTGTACTGGAAGGTACAGACGTTGCAGATGCTGAGGGAGGTGCTTATCAGGATTCATCCACAAGCTCTCAGAAATACGCAGTCAGCCTGACTCTTACAAAAGATGGAAAAACCAAATTTGCGGAAGCTACCAAGGCAAATGTTGGCAAGCAGATCGCAATTGTATATGACAATCAGGTTTTAAGTGCTCCGAATGTAAATGAGGAGATCTCCGGCGGAAAAGCTCAGATCACCGGAATGGCAAGCACAGAAGAGGCACAGAACCTTGCTTCTTACATAAGAATCGGTTCCTTAAGCCTTGAGCTTACCGAGCTTCGTTCCAGCGTAGTTGCTGCACAGCTTGGTGAGGAAGCTATTGCTACAAGTGTGAAAGCCGGAGCGATCGGTCTTGTGATCGTTATGCTGATCATGATCATCGCATACCGCATTCCTGGTCTGGTTGCATCTGTTGCCCTGGTCCTTTATACAACTTTAATGCTGATCACACTGAATGCCTTTGATATCACCCTTACGCTTCCGGGTATTGCAGGTATCATTCTGGGCATTGGTATGGCGGTGGATGCCAACGTTATCATCTACGCCAGAATCCGTGAGGAGATCGCGGCAGGTCTTTCGGTCCATGCAGCGATCAAGAGTGGATTTGGCAAAGCGTTTTCCGCTATTTTTGATGGAAACATCACAACACTGATCGCAGCCTGCGTGCTGATGTGGCTGGGTTCCGGTTCCGTTAAGGGATTTGCCTACACGCTGGCGATGGGTATTGTAATCTCCATGTTTACAGCACTGGTTGTGTCCAGACTTGTGATCAATGCAGTATACGCAGTTGGTGTCCGTGATCCGAAATTCTACGGTGTTGCCAAAGAACGTAAGGTTGTGGACTTTGTTGGAAAGAGAAAGATCTTCTTTACCATCTCCATTATCCTGATCCTCTGCGGACCTGTGGGAATGCTGATCCACAGCAATGTGATCGGTGATAAAGCCATGAATTACAGTCTGGAGTTCTCCGGCGGTACTTCTACCAATGTAACCTTCAACAAAGAGATGGATATCAAGGAGATCGACTCTGAGGTAACACCGGTTGTTGAGGCCGTGACAGGAGATAAGAACGTACAGCCGACCAAAGTTCAGGGAACCAATCAGGTAGTGATCAAAACACGTTCTCTGGACCTTAAGGAACGTGAAGCACTGAACAAGGCACTGGAAGAAAACTTTGATGTAGACACAAGCCTGATCACATCTGAGAATATTTCCGCTACCGTTAGCAATGAGATGAGAAGAGATGCTATCGTAGCCGTTATCGTAGCTGCGATCTTCATGCTTCTTTACATCTGGTTCCGTTTCAAGGATATCCGCTTTGCAAGCAGTGCGGTACTTGCACTTCTTCATGATGTCCTGGTCGTACTTGCATTTTATGTTATTTCCAGAACATCTGTAGGAAATACATTTATCGCGTGTATGCTGACGATCGTAGGTTATTCTATCAATGCCACCATCGTCATCTTCGACCGTATCCGTGAGAATATGAAGGGCAGAAAGAAAGTCGAAGATGAGAAGTTGAAAGAGATCGTAAACACCAGTGTTACAGAAACTCTGACACGAAGCATTTACACATCTCTTACAACTTTCGTTATGGTTGCGATTCTTTATGTGATGGGCGTTTCCTCTATTAAAGAATTTGCAGCACCTCTGATGGTAGGTATCATTGGCGGAGCATATTCTTCTGTATGCATCACAGGTGCTCTGTGGTACACCATGAAGACTTTCAGAAAGAACCGTACTGCCGCACCGGCAGCTGCAGCAGCGTCCGTTCAGACTTCCTCTGAGAAAAAGGCAAAACAGCCATCCGGACAGCCGGCAGCCCCGCAGCAGCCAAAGAAGAAAAACCGTAAAAGAGTTGCTGAGCGTCTTGCGGCGCAGGAAGCAGCAAAACAGCAGAGCGACGAGGAGAAATCCGAGTAAAACTGCCAAATAACAGAAACGTTCCGTATCTGGAAAGATAATTTCCCGGCGGAACGTTTTTTTTTATGCGGTGTTTTCTTGTGCGTCACAAAAAACTTGCAGCCAGACGGGATTATGGGTTACAATATTATTATTGTGTCGCTTTGAAGGAAGAAAGCGACAAAGCATCGAGGAGGAAACAACATGGAACGATGGGTTGTTGCCGCAAAACGGGCGGATTTTACGGCAATTGGGAAAGAGTTTGGAATTGATCCGGTAATCGCCAGACTGATCCGGAACCGGGATGTACAGGACAGAGAGGAGATCCGCAGATACCTTTACGGAACCGTAGAAGAACTGGCTTCCCCACATTTAATGAAAGATGTGGATAAAGCAGTGGAAATCCTGCGAAATAAAATAAAAGAAAAAAAGCGTATCCGTATTATCGGAGATTATGATATTGATGGTGTAGTGTCCACGTTCATCCTCATTAAAGGACTGAAGCGAGTAGGTGCACTGGCAGATACATATATTCCGGACAGGGTGGCTGACGGATATGGGATCCACGAGCACCTGATCGAAAGAGCAGTGAACGATGGGATTGACGTAATTGTTACCTGTGATAACGGAATTGCGGCGTACAATGAGATTGCGATGGCAAAGGAAAAAGGAATAACAGTGATCATAACCGATCATCATGAGATTCCCTATAAAGAAACAGAAGCCGGCAGAGAGCTGATCCTTCCGCCAGCCGATGCCATTGTAAATCCCAAACAGCCGAACTGTAATTATCCGGAAAAAAGACTCTGCGGGGCAGTGGTTGCCCTGAAACTTGTGACAGCTCTCTATGAAGCCTGCGGTATTCCCTCAAAAGAGCTGGAGGACTTTCTGGAACTGGGGGCCATTGCCACAGTAGGAGATGTCATGGATCTTCAGGGGGAAAACCGTATCCTCGTAAAAGAAGGGCTGAGAAGACTTTCTCACACTTCCAACAAAGGTCTCAGTGAACTGATCCGTGCCAACGGTCTGGAAGATGGGCCGATCACTGCTTATCATGTGGGATTTGTGCTGGGGCCATGTATCAATGCCAGCGGAAGACTGGATACCGCTGCACGCTCTTTGAAACTTCTCTGTGCGGAGACGGAAGAGGAAGCGGCAAAACTTGCCGGTGATCTGACCGCGTTGAATCAGAGCAGAAAAGCTCTTACCGAAGAAGGAAAAGAAGAAGCGATCCGTATTGTGGAAGAGACAGAAATCGGACAGGACCGTGTTCTTGTGATCTATTTACCGGACTGTCACGAAAGCCTTGCTGGAATTATCGCAGGACGTATCCGGGAAAAGTACAATAAACCGGTCTTTGTTCTGACAAAAGGGGAAACAATGGTAAAGGGCAGCGGCCGTTCCATAGAAAGCTATTCCATGTTTGAGGAACTGGTAAAATGTGGGGATCTGATGGAGCAGTATGGAGGACACCCCATGGCTGCCGGACTTTCTATCAAAGAAGAAAATGTGGAAGAATTCCGCAGACGGTTAAACGAAAACTGTACGCTGACAGAAAAAGATCTGATGCCAAAGATTGTTATTGATGTGCCAATGCCGGTTTCTTATATTAATAAGGAACTTGTGGAAGAGATATCGCTGCTGGAGCCTTTTGGAAAAGGAAATACCAAGCCGATCTTTGCCCAGAAAGGACTTCATGTTTTAAGCAGCCGTGTTCTTGGTAAAAATAGAAATGTGGCGAAACTTCAGCTGTCAGACAGCACGGGCTGTGTGATAGAAGCGGTCTATTTCGGAGAAGCGGATGAATTTATAAATGAAGTGAAAAACAGCAGTTCTGTTGCTGTAACATATTATCCGGAAATCAACAGATATCAGGGAAGAGAGACTTTGCAGATCGTGATCCGAAATTATCTTACAGAATAACAGGAATATCGGCACGCAAAAATACAGATCCTGACAGTTTGCAACTGACAGAAAGGCAGGAAAGTGGACCGTGCACTGGGCAATATGCAATCCAAAGCCTGTCGGAATTCTGCGAGTTCTGTCGGGTTGCACATTGATTCCCTACAGAAAAAGTGCTATACTATCTATCATCTGATTGACAAATTAAACCATTGGAGGTTATTATGAAAAAAATAGAAGAATATGTAAGAAGTATCCCGGACTTTCCAGAGCCAGGGATTATTTTCCGTGACGTCACCAGTGTTATCCAGGATGCGGATGGATTACAGCTTGCGATTGATTCCATGCAGGACTGTCTGAAAGGTGTAGATTTCGATGTGATCACAGGTCTTGAATCCAGAGGCTTTATCTTTGGTATGCCGATCGCATACAATCTTCATAAACCATTCGTTCTGGTACGTAAAGCAGGAAAGCTCCCATGTGAGACCATTTCCAGAACTTACGATCTGGAATATGGAAGTGCAACGATCGAGATGCATAAGGATTCTATCAAGCCAGGACAGAAGGTTGTAATCGTAGATGACCTGATCGCTACAGGCGGAAGCGTGGAAGCAGCTATTAAGCTTGTGGAAGAGCTTGGCGGCATCGTTGTGAAAGTTGTTTTCCTCATGGAGCTTGCAGGCCTGAAAGGACGTGAGCGTCTGAAAGGCTATGATGTAGCATCTGTGATCTGCTACGACGGAAAGTAATTTTTGTCGGTGGAAGGGGATGTGAACTGTTGTAGTCATACGGCAGTATGAAATTGTGCACAGGCAGGTGGGATTTAATGGCAGAGACAAAAAATACGGAAAAACAGAACATTGAAATACAGAAGGAAGAAGAAAAAGAAAAAATGGAATCTGTCCGGAAGGCAGATGCGGCGGTAAAATCCATGCATGATTTTACAAGCCCTGAGGTTCTTTATCAGGAGCTGATAAAAAGCGTGAAGAAATATCATCCGTCTACAGATATCTCCATGATCGAAAAGGCCTATAAAGTGGCTAGTGAGGCACACAAGGATCAGAAACGTAAATCCGGTGAGCCCTATATCATTCATCCTCTCTGTGTAGCGATCATCCTTGCGGATCTTGAGCTGGATAAGGAGACCATTGTGGCAGGTCTTCTTCATGATGCAGTAGAAGATACCTGGATGACTTATGAAGAAGTGGAAAAGGAATTCGGTTCTGAGGTAGCACTTCTGGTAGATGGTGTTACCAAGCTGGGACAGCTGTCCTATTCCAAGGATAAGGTAGAGGTCCAGGCTGAGAACTTAAGGAAGATGTTCCTTGCAATGGCCAAAGATATCCGCGTTATTCTGATCAAACTTGCAGACCGTCTTCATAATATGCGTACCTTGCAGTATATGAGACCGGAGAAACAGCAGGAGAAGGCAAGAGAGACCATGGATATTTATGCTCCCATTGCCATGCGTCTTGGTATTTCCAAGATCAAGGTAGAGCTGGATGATCTTTCACTTAAATATCTGAAACCAGATGTTTATTATGACCTTGTAGAAAAAGTAGCCCTTCGTAAAAGTGCCCGTGAAGCGTTTGTCAATTCTATTGTGAAGCAGGTAAAGCAGCACATGGAAGATGCCAACATCAAGGCGCAGGTGGATGGCCGTGTGAAACATTTCTTCAGTATTTATAAGAAAATGGTCAACCAGGACAAGACCATTGACCAGATCTATGATCTGTTTGCCGTGCGTATCATTGTGGACACCGTAAAAGACTGTTATGCAGCACTTGGTGTTATCCATGAGATGTACAAGCCGATCCCGGGTAGATTTAAAGATTATATCGCAATGCCGAAAGCCAACATGTATCAGTCTCTGCATACAACACTGATTGGCCCCAACGGACAGCCTTTCGAGATCCAGATCCGTACATTCGAAATGCATAAAACCGCAGAATATGGTATTGCAGCCCACTGGAAATATAAGGAAACTTCCGATGGTAAGAAACCTGGCAAGAGCGAGGAGGAGAAGCTGAACTGGCTGCGCCAGATCCTGGAGTGGCAGCGAGACATGTCCGATAACCGGGAGTTCATGAGCCTTCTGAAAAACGACCTGGATCTTTTTGCAGACAGTGTTTACTGTTTCACGCCTCAGGGTGATGTCAAAACTCTCCCCAATGGTTCCACACCGATCGATTTTGCATACAGCGTGCACAGTGCAGTAGGAAATAAGATGGTAGGTGCCAGAGTCAATGGTAAACTGGTTCCTATTGAATATAAGATCAAAAACGGCGACCGTATTGAGATCATCACATCTCAGAATTCTCAGGGCCCAAGCCGTGACTGGCTGAAGATTGTAAAGAGTACACAGGCTAAGAACAAGATCAACCAGTGGTTTAAGAAAGAACTGAAAGAAGATAATATCCTGAAAGGTAAAGACATGCTGAACCAGTATGCCAAGACCAAAGGATTTAAACCAGGCCTGTACACCAAGCCGCAGTATATGGAATCCGTAATGCATAAATACGGTTTCCGTGACTGGGATTCCGTACTGGCAGCTATCGGACATGGCGGCCTGAAGGAAGGCCAGGTGTTCAATAAACTGGTAGAAGCCTATGAGCGGGAGCACAAGAAGAATCTTACAGATGAGCAGGTTCTGGAAGCTGCTTCCGAGTCACAGGAGAAGCTGCACATTGCCAAGAGCAAGAGCGGCATTGTGGTAAAAGGTATCCACGATGTGGCAGTCCGCTTTTCCAAATGTTGCAGTCCAATTCCCGGAGATGAGATCGTGGGCTTTGTTACAAGAGGACGAGGAATCACCATTCATCGTACGGATTGTGTGAATGTCCTCAATATGCCGGAGATCGACAGGAAACGTCTCATTGAGGCAGAGTGGCAGATGCCGGATAAGGCAGATTCTGAGAAATACGAAGCAGAGATCCAGGTTTACGCAAACAACCGTACCGGACTTCTGGTAGATATTTCCAAGATCTTTACAGAGCGGAAGATCGATCTTCGTTCCATCAACAGCCGTACCAACAAGCAGGAACGTGCGACGATCTCCATGTCCTTTAATGTATGCAGTAAACAGGAACTGAATTCCCTGATCGAGAAGATCCGTCAGGTTGAAAGTGTTCTTGACGTAGAAAGAACAACGGGCTGACCCGATAAACGGAGGAAATTTTATGAGTAAGCTTGAAATGCAGCAGTGCGTGCTGGGGCAGGTGTTTACCAATTGCTATTTTCTGAAGAATAAGAAGACCGGAGAGCTGCTGATTGTAGATCCGGGAGACTATGCGGAGAAGGTTTTTCAGAAAGTAGCTCTTATGCAGGGAAAACCGGTGGGAATCCTTCTGACCCATGGCCATTTTGATCATATCATGGCTGTGAAGGAAGTGAAGGAAAAATATCAGATCCCGGTTTATGCCTGCAGACAGGAAGAAGCAATGCTGGCTGAGCCCACAGTAAATATGACTGCTGTTTATGGAAGATCCTGTTCCATTAAGCCGGATGTTCTTCTGGATGACGGTCAGATTTTTGAAGCAGCCGGATTTTCCATCCAGATGTTCCATACACCGGGACACACCAAGGGAAGCTGCTGCTACTATATTGAGGATGAGGGCGTACTTTTCAGCGGAGATACATTGTTCTGTGGCTCTGTTGGAAGAACCGATTTTCCGGGCGGAAGTTCTGCGGAGATCGTAAGGAGTCTTCATAAGCTTGTGGACGCATTGCCGGAAGATACAGAGGTATTTCCGGGACATGACACATCCACAACCATTGGTTACGAAAAGAGGTATAATCCATTTGTATAAGATTGGCATTTTGTTTCAGAACAGAGATTTTGAACATGATGTGTATGAGCTGATCAAAGCGTTTTATCCCGGAAATGAGATCACTTCTCTTTATGAGGAGGATGATGCGGATTATGATATCCGCTTCCGGGTTTCCCGTGATGAAGAAGGTTATACCATCAGTTACGATAACGGAATAGAGAAAAAGACAGCTCACGGGGCTGTGATGGAAGGGCAATCCAGTGGAGAAGCTTCGGATGCCCTTATTTCTTGCGATGATGCCCATGATACCCGCAGAAAAAATAAAGACGCTATCAAATATGCCCTTTATCAGATGCTTTCCAAAGCTACAGGAAAGACACTTCCATGGGGAAATCTTACGGGTATCCGTCCTGTAAAAATGGCGATGGGTATGCTGGAATCCGGAATGAAGAATACAGAGATCGCCAGATATATGAGAGAACAGTATCTGGTAAGCCCGGAAAAAACAGCCCTTGCAGTTACCATTGCCAACCGTGAGCGGGATATCCTGAAAAATATCGATTATGAGAACGGTTACAGCCTTTATGTGGGAATTCCTTTCTGTCCAAGTATCTGTCTGTACTGTTCTTTCAGTTCCTATCCACTGGAAAAATGGCGTAAATATGTAGAAGATTATCTGGATGCACTGATCAAAGAAATCCAGGCTGTTTCCCAGATGATGAAAAATCGGAAACTGGATACGGTTTATATTGGCGGTGGAACACCTACCACTCTGGAACCGGATCAGCTTCGGAGACTTCTTGGCGCAATCACGGAATATTTTCCCTGTGAGGAACTGGAGGAATTTACAGTTGAGGCAGGAAGACCGGATAGTATCACTCTGGAAAAACTTCAGGCGATCCGGGAATTTCCGGTTACCAGAATTTCCGTAAATCCGCAGACCATGAATCAGGAGACCCTGGATATCATCGGCAGACGTCATACGGTAGAGCAGACCAAAAATGCGTTCCATCTGGCAAGAGAAGCCGGGTTTGACAACATCAATATGGATCTGATCGTAGGCCTTCCAGGTGAGGATATCACGAAAGTGCAGCATACACTGGACGAGGTAAAAGCTCTCGGGCCGGACAGCCTGACTGTACATTCTCTTGCTGTGAAGCGTGCGGCAAGACTGAATATCTTCCGCGACAAATACCAGGAGATGACTTTCGAAAATAATCAGGAAATCATGAACCTTACCATGAAAACTGCCTACGAGATGGGAATGGGTCCTTATTATCTGTACAGGCAGAAGAATATGAAGGGAAATTTCGAGAATGTCGGTTATTCTGAGGTTGACAAAGCGGGGATTTACAATATACTGATTATGGAGGAAAAGCAGCCGATCATCGCACTGGGTGCAGGTGGTTCCTCCAAGCTTGTGTTTGATCACGGACAGCGGATCGAGCGTGTGGAGAATGTAAAGGATGTTACCAATTATATCGCACGTATTGATGAGATGATCGAGAGAAAACGCACAGGCATTGAAAAATGGCTGTAGACGGAAAGGAGAGACAGATCCTTGAAAAGCGTACAGAAGATAAATGAAACTACGCAGGATCGGATTCTGGAAATGGATCTTTCCGCAGAACTGAAACATGGAGTTGTTGTCAGCAATCTTGCCTATGATGTGGCAAAGGAGCTTGGTCTTGGTGAGGAAGAATGTTATCAGCTGGCCATTGCCGGAATGCTCCATGATATCGGCAAGCTGAAGCTGGAAGGATACATTAATGGCCAGGAGCAGAATCCGATGGTCATTGAAGAACTGAAATATGTCCGCATGCACTCCACATTAGGTTATGAGATCCTGAAGGACCAGGGATATTCCGATTATGTTCTGGAAAGTATTCTTTACCATCATGAGAATTTTGACGGCAGCGGATATCCCAGCAACAGAAGCGGAAAGGATATTCCTATGGGTGCAAGGATACTGAGAGTATGTGATGTATATGCGGCTTTGAGTATGGACAGACCATATCGGAAAGCTCTGGAAAAAGATGAAGTTTTAAGACTGATGATCGATGAGATTAAAAACTTTGACATGCAGGTGTTTCTTGCATTTCAGAGGGTGATTCATAAAGGAGGAAACTATGGCATTAAAAAAGAAACCGGTTACAGGAATGAAGGACATTTTACCGAAGGAAATGGCAATCCGTAACTATGTGATGAATATGATCAGAGAGACGTACGGAACCTTTGGTTTTTCCGCGATCGAGACTCCCTGTGTAGAACATATTGAGAATCTCTGCAGCAAGCAGGGCGGCGAAAACGAGAAACTGATCTTCAAGATCATGAAGAGAGGTGAAAAACTGAAACTGGATACTGCAAAAACAGAGAACGATCTGACAGATTCCGGTCTCCGCTATGACCTGACTGTACCGCTTTCCAGGTATTATTCCAATAATGTCAATGAGCTTCCGGCTCCGTTTAAGGCACTTCAGATGGGAAATGTATGGAGAGCTGACCGTCCGCAGAGAGGTCGTTTCCGTCAGTTTATGCAGTGTGATATCGATATCCTGGGTGAGCCGACTTACCTGGCTGAAATTGAGCTTGTACTTGCAACAACAACACTTCTCGGAAAACTGGATTTCCACAACTTTACCATCCGTATCAATGACAGAAGAATCCTGAAGGCAATGGCTCAGTACAGCGGATTCCCGGCAGAGAGCTTTGACACTGTATTTATCATCCTGGACAAGATGGATAAGATCGGCATTGAGGGTGTTGCTGAGGAGCTTGAGAAAGAGGGATTTGCAAAAGAGAGCATTGACACTTATCTGGGACTTTTCCGTGAGATCACCAACGATGTTGAGGGTGTCCGTTATATTAAAGAGAAACTTTCCGATGTTCTGGAGGCAGGTATCGCCGAGGACCTTGAGACCATTATCAATACGGTAGAATCTGTAAAAACTGCAGATTTCAAGATGTCCTTTGACCCGACACTGGTACGTGGAATGTCCTATTACACAGGCCCGATCTTCGAGATCTCCATGGACGAGTTCGGCGGAAGTGTCGGCGGTGGCGGACGTTATGATGAGATGATCGGTAAATTTACAGGAAATAATACCTGTGCCTGCGGTTTCTCCATCGGATTTGAGAGAATCGTCATGCTGCTTCTTGAGAGAGGCTATGAGATCCCAACCAAGAATGGAAAGAAAGCATATCTGATCGAGAAGAATATGCCGGCGGACAAGCTTCTGAACATCCTGAAACAGGCAACAGAGGAGAGAAGTGCCGGTACACAGATCAATATCTCTATTATGAAGAAGAACAAAAAGTTCCAGAAAGACCAGCTGGCAGCAGATGGTTATACAGAGTTTGTAGAATTTTTCAACAGAGACTAAATATCTGTTGATGAACAAAGATATCAGAGTAAAATAAAAAGACTGCGATCAGAGTAGTCTGAGGAGGATAAAGAGATGGCTGAAAGCATGCAGGGACTGCACAGAACCTGCCGATGTGCAGAAGTGACCACAGAGATGGTCGGAAAAGAAGTAACATTAATGGGATGGGTGGCAAAAGCCAGAAATAAAGGAGGTCTTGTATTTGTAGACCTTCGTGATCGTTCCGGAATCATGCAGCTGATTTTTGAGAATGGCAGCATTGACGAGGAAGGCTTTACAAAAGCTGGCAAGCTCCGTAGCGAGTTTGTCATTGCCGTAACCGGTACTGTAGAAAAACGTGGAGGAGCTGTAAACGAGAATCTTGCAACAGGCGAGATCGAGCTTCGCGTAAAATCCCTCCGTGTTCTTGCTGAGGCAGATGTACCGCCATTCCCGATCGAGGAGAATAGCAAGACAAAAGATGAGATCCGTCTGAAATACCGTTATCTTGACTTAAGAAGACCGGATCTTCAGAGAAACATCATGATGAAGAGCAAGGTTGCTCAGCTTACAAGACAGTTCTTCACAAACGAGGGATTTCTTGAGATCGAGACACCGATGCTTGGAAAGAGTACTCCTGAGGGAGCCAGAGACTACCTGGTACCATCCCGTGTTCATCCGGGAAGCTTCTACGGACTTCCACAGTCTCCGCAGCTGTACAAACAGCTTCTGATGTGCTCCGGATTTGACCGTTATATCCAGATCGCAAGATGTTTCCGTGATGAGGACCTTCGTGCTGACCGTCAGCCGGAGTTCACACAGATCGATATGGAGCTTTCTTTCGTAGACGTAGACGATGTTATCGATGTTAATGAGAGATATCTTGCATTCCTGTTCAAAGAAGTTCTGGACATCGATGTAAAACTTCCGATCCAGAGAATTACCTGGCAGGAAGCTATGGACCGTTTCGGTTCTGATAAGCCGGATATGCGTTTCGGCATGGAGCTTCATGATGTCAGCGATATCGTAAAAGACTGCGGTTTCGGTGTATTCACAGGTGCTCTTGAGAACGGCGGAAGCGTTCGTGGTATCAACGCAGAAGGCCAGGGTGCAATGCCGAGAAAGAAGATTGACAAACTTGTTGAGTTCGTAAAAGGTTATGGTGCAAAGGGTCTTGCATACATTGCCATCGCAGAGGACGGAACCAGAAAATCGTCCTTTGCCAAATTTATGAAGGATGAGGAAATGGATGCCCTTGTAAAAGCCATGGACGGTAAGCCGGGAGACCTGCTCCTTTTCGCAGCAGACAAGACAAAACTGGTATACGATGTACTTGGTGCCCTTCGTCTTGAGCTTGCAAAACAGATGGATCTTCTTGACAAGAACGAGTACCGTTTTGTATGGGTAACAGAGTTCCCGCTTCTTGAGTGGAGCGAGGAGGAGAACCGTTTCACAGCGATGCACCATCCGTTCACTATGCTTATGGAAGAGGATCTGCCGCTTCTTGACACAGATCCGGGAAAGGTCCGTGCAAAAGCATACGACATCGTTCTTAACGGAAATGAGATCGGTGGCGGTAGTGTACGTATCCATCAGGATGATATTCAGGAGAGAATGTTTGAGGCACTTGGCTTCACAAAAGAAGCTGCACATGAGCAGTTCGGCTTCCTTCTGGATGCCTTCAAATACGGAGTTCCGCCTCACGCAGGACTGGCATACGGTCTTGACAGACTTGTTATGCTTATGGCAAAAGCAGATACCATCCGTGATGTTATCGCATTCCCGAAGGTTAAGGATGCTTCCTGTCTGATGACTCAGTCACCAAGTCAGGTAAGTGAGGCACAGCTTCACGAGCTGGGACTTGATCTTGAGCCTGCGAAGGAAGAAGAGGAAGAATAAAAATCATGCAGCCGACAATCTATACATTTCTGATCGTTTGTCCACTTGTATTTCTTGCCGGATTTGTAGATGCTGTAGCAGGCGGGGGAGGCTTGATCTCCCTGCCTGCTTATCTTTTGGCCGGAGTTCCCATACATAATGCCGTTGCTACTAACAAACTGTCATCAGCAACGGGAACTCTGATCTCTACGGTACGTCTGTGTAAGAATAAATTTGTAGACTGGATTCTGGTACTCCCGTGTATCCCGATGGCGCTTCTGGGATCAACAATGGGAGCACATGTAGCACTTGTTGCCAGTGATAAAATCTTGCGTTATATGCTGATCCCGGTACTTCCGGTAGTTGCTTTTTATGTATTGCGTAAGAAGAATATGGATGAAAAAGGCGGAGAGATCGCCAGAAAGAAACAGATTCTGATCTGTGCCCTGTGTTCTCTTGCTGTGGGCTGCTATGATGGTTTTTATGGCCCCGGGACAGGAACCTTTCTCCTGCTTCTGTATACAGGACTTGGAAAAATGAGTGTGGCAAAAGCGTCCGGTACCATGAAGGTTACCAACCTTTCTTCCAATGTAGCGGCTCTTGTGGTATTTCTGCTCAGCGGAAAGATCGTGATCATGCTTGGAATTGCAGCATCTGTATTTTCTATTGCAGGACATTATACAGGGGCAGGCATGGTTATGAAAAACGGAAGCCGGATCATCCGGCCTATTATTCTTATAGTACTTGCACTGCTTTTTATAAAAATCATATCCGGAGTATAAAAAAACTCTCATTTGTTTTCCGTTTCAGTCTGTATGACCAGGAAATTCAAATGGGAGTTTTTTACTGGATCAGCGAAGTCCCCTGTATAGTTGCGAACATCTGCCGGATTAATTTTATTCGTCACTGTCGGAATCATCGACATTATCATCGACTTCTTCTGTTTCCGTTTCATTGTCACCGGAATTATTGTCTTCATCAGAGACCTCTTCGTTTCCGGTGCCCTGATCGTCAGAAATATCCTCTGTCATATCTTCAGGGACAGGAGATGCGGTAAGTGTTCCAAAAATAGCATTGCCAAGTTCGGTTCCGGCATCTTCGAGTTTCCAGGAAGCGCCGTCATTTATCAGGTGAAAAACAGCGTTGGCAGTTATGGTTGATTCGTTGTTCTTGATACTGTCAAGAAGAAGTTCGTGAGATTTGTCATATCTTTTCTGAGAGCCGTCAATCACTGCATCAGCGGAACCAAGATAGGTATTTAGTTCTTTTTCATATTGAGAGAGAATCGAATCACTGTCAAAAGTAGTCAGCTGTGCACTGACCTGAGCAAGATAGCCCGAGATGGAACTGTCTGTTATTTTATAGTTAAAACAGGAGTGAAACTGTTCCATAAGTGCGGATGCAATGGCATTTTTTGCTGGGTCTGAAGTGTTCAGGATGGAGTCCAGACCAAGGTAATTGGACATCTGCTGAACATCCATTTCCTGCAGGGTTTTCAGATAAATTGCCAGGGTTTCATCAGCTGGGACAAGATCCGGATCGGATAAATAGGTGATCAGACCTCCAACCAGGTCATTTTCCAGAGAAGAACTGTGTGTGATATCCCAGTCCGGTTCGGAAGAGGAACCATGATTGATCAGCTGAATGGAAGCATTTCGGTCTATGGTTTTATAGGAACCTTTTTTTAGGAGTTTGTGGAGATGCAGATAACGCTGCTCCAGAGAATTCCCATCATTATCTGTGCTTTTTTCACTGGAAGCGGCTTTTAAGATTTCATCTTTAAGGCTCTGGGTAATGAAATCTTTCGCAAGCGCCTGGGAATCCAGAGTGGTAAGCCGCAGGTGTGCAGAAGCAGTTTCCTGATCCTGGTCAATGGATATATCCAGTATTTTGTAATCAAAATTCTGGAAGAAGAGGGAAAAGACTTCTTTTATATCATCAGAAAGTTCCGTATTATCATCAGAATCTGGAAACAGTTCCTGATACGATATGTATTTCATGGTCGTTTCGGAATCCAGATTTTTAAGAAGATCCAGATCCTTTTTGATCGCTTTCTCCGCAGATGTTTTTGCCAGGTGGGAACAGCCGGTTATGGAGACTGCCAGAAAAACAAAGAAGAAAGCCAGCAGATATTTCACTGTCTTCATATCGTTCTTTCCTTTCAAAAAAATTTACATCTTATTTTATCAGATATCGCCTCAAAAGTCAAAAATCGCATAAAACTATACTATTTTTATAAAAAAATGGTGAAAAATTTGTGAAATTTGCATCGTTTTCCTCAAAGACTTTTCTTTTTCTCTTTAATCTGCTATGATGTTTGAAGCAACTTGTAGTTTCGGCATAATGCTGAGAAAAGAGGAAATATATGAAAAAACGTATTTTAATTGCCCTGGGAATTATTATACTGGCAGCCGGTATTGGAGCAGGTGGCTGGTATTACTACAGTCATCATATGGGGACTGTAAGCGGCAGTGATACCGTATATGTAACGAAGATAAGCAAGCTTTCAGAAATGGATTCCGGTGTGGAGAATCGTTATGCAGGCGTGGTGGAACCGCAGGAAACTGTGCAGGTAAAGATCGAGAGCGGGCGAAAAGTAAAAGAAGTACAGGTAAAGACCGGTGAAGAAGTGAAAAAGGGTCAGCTCCTTTTTCAGTATGATCTGGGAAGTATCCAGCAGAGTCTGCAGGAAGCACAGCTGGCACTGGACCGGCTGAAAAACGAAGCTTTAAGCATTTCGGATCAGATTACGACTCTGGAAGCTGAGAAAAAGAAAGCTACAGCTGATAACCAGCTTTCTTATACAATAGAGATCGAAACTCAGAAAATGAATCTCAAGAAGAATGAGTATGATCAGAAGAGTAAACAGGCAGAAATCGAAAAGCTTTCCCAGGCAACGCAGAATACTGAGGTGCGAAGTGAAATTGATGGTGTAGTCCAGAAGATCGATACTTCCAAGATGGGGGGCGACAGTTCTGATGGGGTAGATGATACTTTGACGGAAGGAACTGCGGATTCATCGGACTCAGGCTCTGGAGATAGTTCCAGCAATGCATTTATTACGATCCTGAGTACAGGGGCTTACCGTGTAAAGGGAACGGTAAATGAAGTAAACCGGGATTCGATCATAGAGGGAACGCCAGTGATCATCCGCTCCAGGGTAGACGCATCAAAAACCTGGAAAGGGACAATGGGGTCCGTTGATATGGATAATTCGGCTACTAACAGCAGCTCAGATGCTGCAATGTTTGGAATGTCCAGTACTGGTGATGATCAGACTTCCTCCAGTACATATCCGTTTTATGTGAATCTGGATTCTTCGGATGGTCTGATGCTTGGACAGCATGTTTATATTGAACCGGATGAGGGACAGGATGATAATAAAGCAGGTATCTGGCTGAATGATTACTTTATTGTGGATGCGGATACAGATAGCCCTTATGTATGGGTTGCAGGCAGTGGGAACAAACTGGAAAAGAGAGATGTTGTACTTGGACAGTATGATGAAAATCTAGCGGAATACGAGATTGCGGACGGGCTTACAGAGAAAGACAGGATCGCATTCCCGACAGAGGAACTTAAAGAGGGAATGTCTGTTGTAGAGGGAACCGCTGATCAGACAACTGCGGCTATGTGGGATACTTCTGATGAAGATTCCCAGGATGTTTCTGATGAAGATTACAGCGATATGGAAAGCGATGGATCAGAACCTGATATGGTCGAAGACAGCGGTCTGGATGGAGATATGAGCACAACGGAAGGGCTTTCTCCGGAAGATGACCTCGTTCCAATGGAAGGAGCACCGACGGAATGATTTTGGATTTAAAGGGAATATATAAAGATTACCAGCAGGGGAAAATGACAGTTCCAGTATTGAAAGATGTGAATTTTTCGATGGAAGAGGGTGAATATGTAGCAATCATGGGACCATCCGGTTCTGGAAAAACCACACTGATGAATATTATCGGCTGTCTGGATAAACCTACGAAAGGAACTTTTCTCCTGAATGGAGAGGATATTGCAAAGTGCACGGAGAATGAAATGTCAGATCTTCGTTTGAAAACCATAGGCTTTGTGTTCCAGAGTTTTCACTTGCTTCCAAGACAGAGTGCGCTGACAAATGTTGAGCTGCCTCTGAATTATGCAAAAGTCCCAAAGAAAGAACGCAGGGAACGTGCTTTGAAAGCGCTGGAGCGTGTAGGACTTGCTGACAGGGTTAATTTTAAGCCGAATCAGCTTTCCGGTGGTCAGATGCAGCGAGTTGCCATTGCAAGGGCGATTGTAAACAATCCCAAACTTTTGCTTGCAGACGAACCTACGGGAGCATTGGATACAAAATCCGGAGCACAGGTCATGGAACTTTTTCAGAAGCTGAATGATGAGGGAGTATCTGTACTGATGATCACGCATGATCCGGAAATTGCGGCACACGCCAAGAGAGTTGTTATGATCCGTGATGGTGAGCTGCAGGAAAAGAGGTGATAACATGAAAGTGGTGAAGAGAATAATTGTCGGTGTATTGATCGCAGCACTGGCATCAGCTGGTATTTATACAGGTCTTATGCATGTAAAAGAATCCAAGGTGACAGAAGTACCGGTAACAAGTGTCAGCAACCTTATGACAGACTGGTATTCGGAAACAACGCTGGATGGAACCATCACCACAAATGTTGCGCAGAATGTAAATATGGATAAAGATATGATCATTGAGAAGATTTACGTTTCTCAGGGTGATGATGTAAAAAAAGGAGACAATCTGATCTCCTTTGATATGACGCTTGTAGAGATGGAACTGAATATTGCAAAGCTGAAACTGCAGAAACAGGAACAGGATCTTACAAAAGCCCAGAACCGTCTGACAAGTCTTCAGAACGGAGGACCTATTGAGGACAGTACGGACAGCACAGATGATACAGAGCTGAATTCTACAGATGGAAATACCGGTGACAGTAATATGACAAGCACGGATATTCCTTCTGATGGAAGCGGTGATGATGAGATGCAGTCCACAACCGGTTCTCTGGGAACTGCAGTAGATGGAAGTTATCTTGCGTCGGCATCTCAGCCGTTGCTTCTCAGTGCGTTTACAGATACAGCTTCCGCATCAGAAGAGTCTCAGGAAGCAGATGTCATTGATGGGGAAGAGGCAGCAGCAGGGGAAACTTCAGACGGTGAGCAGCTGGATGAAGATGAGGATTCTTCTGATGATGGTCTTATCATGGATCCGTCTTATCAGGATCCTGCGGTAGATGATATTACAGATGGTGAAACGCCGGATCTGAATGCAGGAGATGACAGTACACCTTCCGTATCACCTACGCCGACACCGACACTGGGGCCGAATGAACTTCCTGATCCGAATGCAACAGAAGAAGAAATTCCGGGAATCACAGATGGAGAACCGCAGTTTTATCAGAAACTGGATTATACATCTCAGCCATTTACAGGAACCGGAACAGAAGATGATCCGTATGTTTTTCTGGTGAGCAGTGCAAAAGGCAAGGTTACTGTCATGGGTTCATTTTTTAACCGGATGGCAGGATACAGTGAAGACGGAACAAAAGTAGTTCAGAAAGGTGGCAGCTGGTTTCAGCTGGAATTTCATGAGAATGATACCATTGCGGATTTTGAAGACAGAAAACTTTCCTGTACAGGATATTATCTGATCGATGGAAGTCTTCTGGAAAATCCTGTTTATATGTATGCAGAGACAGAATTTACTTTGGATGATGCAATGAAGTACGATGATACTGGTGATGACGATGAAATTCCGGATGACAGTGGTGACGGAGATGACAGTACGGACAGTACGACCATGACCAGAGAAGATGCCATCAAGATCCAGAAAAATAAGGTTTCAAGCCTGAAACTGGATATTGAAGAGAGTAATCTGAATATCACCAAACTGGAAAATAAAGTAAAAAATAAACTTGTGACAAGCAAGCTGGATGGAACCGTTGCCTATATTGGAGATGAAGCAACCGGTTCCTATAATGGAGATGCTTTTTTGAAGGTAAAGAGCAAAGATGGTTTCTATGTTACCGGAACAGTCAGTGAGCTGATGCGGGATCAGATGAAAGAGGGGACTCTTCTCCAGTGTACCAGTTATGATTCCGGCAGTTTTGAGGCAAAGGTATTAAATGTTTCAGACTATCCGGTGGATTCTTCCAATAATTTTTATTATGGAGGAGATTCCAATCCCAATGTATCTTACTATACCTTTAATGCAGAGATCACTGATCAGTCGCTTCAGTTTACAGATCAGGATTATGTGACAATATCTCTGAAATCAAATAAACTGTCCAAAGGCAGCCTGGTTGTGATGAAGGCCTTTATCCGCACAGAAAATGGAACCAGTTATGTTTATAAAGATGTAAAAGGAACTCTGAAAAAACAGCAGGTTACTGTGGGCAGTATCGTAAACAGCGGATACTATGCCATTGTAACTTCAGGTCTGAAGTCGGATGATCTTCTTGCGTTTCCTTACGGAAATACGGTACAGGAAGGTGCCAAGACAAAAGAAGTAACATTGGATGATATGTATAATGAATAACAGGAAGGAGAAATTTCATGCTTGAAAATATACGCCTGGCATTTCAGGGAATATGGTCACATAAGATGAGATCCTTTCTGACCATGCTTGGTATTATTATTGGTATTGCATCTATTATTGCAATTGTATCTACGATTAAGGGCACCAGTGAACAGATAAAGGAAGACCTGATCGGTTCCGGAAACAATACTGTGCAGGTGCTGCTCTATGACGGAGACAGCACTTATGACATGGACTATGGCTCCTATGGAAGTTCTGCCACACCGCCCGTCATTTCCGATTCGCAGAAAACAGCCATTGGAGATCTGGACCATGTGATCAGTTCTACATTTTACTACAGCAGTCAGTCCGCAAGTGTTTATTATAAGAATACAAGTTTTCAGGGCGGAACAGTATATGGTATTGATAACAGTTATCTGAAAACGATGGGATATTTGGTCCAGTCCGGACGTGGTTTTGTGCAGAAGGATTATGACAGCTATCGAAAGGTTGCACTGGTGGACTCCAATGCTGCGCAGAATATTTTTGGAAGTGAAAATCCGGTAGGAAAGACCATCGAGATCGGAGCAGAACCTTATATCATCGTAGGCGTGATCACTCAGAGCGAGGATAATATGCCTAAGATCAATACATTGTCCGAGTATGAGGAATATTCTCAGACTATTATGGGAAGTGTGATGATCCCGGATACAACCTGGCCTGTGGCATTTAAGTTTGATCAGCCTCAGAATGTGACAGTCCGTGCGGACAGTACAGATAATATGAGTTCAGTGGGAAAAGCGGCAGAAGATGTCCTGAATACAGGAATCCAGAATGAGAAGAATAAATCCAATTTCAAATATAAAGCAGAAGATATCATGGAGAAGGTCAAAAATCTGCAGAAACTCAGTGAAAGCACAAATCAGCAGCTGATCTGGATCGCAAGTATCTCCCTTCTTGTCGGTGGTATCGGTGTTATGAATATCATGCTGGTATCTGTCACAGAGCGTACCAGTGAGATTGGTCTGAAAAAGGCCATTGGAGCAAGAAAAAATATTATTCTCGGGCAGTTTCTGACGGAGGCTTCGGTGCTGACCAGTATCGGAGGAATCATAGGAGTGGTACTTGGTATCATCCTGTCAAAAGTAGTGGCGCAGGTGTCCGGGGCACCAACGGCCATCAGCATACCAGCCATTATTGGTTCTGTAGTATTTTCCATGCTGATCGGCCTGATCTTCGGACTTCTTCCATCTGTGAAAGCAGCCAACCTGAATCCTATCGATGCACTTCGAAGTGAGTAAATACAAATAAAAAAACGCATACATTTTTACAGCAATGTACCGGCTTCCAAAAGTCAGATCTGAAGATCTGACGATTGGAGGCCGGTATTTTTATGCCTCAATATTTTATGGATTCAAGAAAGTGACTGTTCTGGAAGGATTACTGTAAATGTGGCGCCGCCTCCGGGAGTCTCTGAGACAGTGATCTTTCCCTTCTGGAGAGAAATGATTTCATTTGCAATGGAAAGCCCCAGCCCAAAAGCTGCTCTTTGAGAAAATATCTGATGTTCCAGTGTATCCAGAGGGTGGAGGATAACAAGACCCAGAGAACCGTTTTTATTCGGGATCTGAGCTGTACAGGCATAAAAAGACTGGATTCCGGATCAGTGGTTAGATTTTGGCTTCTGGACGAAAAAATGGAAAGAAGTTAAAAAAAATTTCCAGTGGTATCTGGTACTTCCGAAGACACCCATCCAGGCAGAACAGGTACAATGTGTTTTTCGCGGAATGGCAGCGTTTATTTTGTCACTTTTGCTGTATATATGGCAAAAAAAGAAAGCATAAATGGAATTTTTACAGGTTTTTTCCAGATCATAAAAAAATCATGGCAGAATCTTTGGATAGTGTGATATAATACACCATAAGTGGGCAAATATTAAAACAGAAGGAGATAATTTCATGAAGGTTTTGGAAGGTAAATCTGTATTTTCCGGTATTGCAATCGGCAAGATCTCAATCCTCCAGAAGGTTGACACCAGTGTAAAACGTGTTCACGTGGAGGATCCGGAAGAAGAGGTAAAGCGTGTGGAGGCAGCCAAGGAGCAGGCTGTGGCACAGCTTCAGAAGCTTTATGACAAGGCTCTTCAGGAGGTTGGAGAGTCCGGAGCGGCAATCTTTGAAGTTCATCAGATGATGCTTGATGATGATGACTATCTTGATTCCATCCACAACATTATCCGCACAGAGTCTGTAAACGCAGAATATGCGGTTGCAACAACTGGCGACAACTTCTCATCAATGTTCGCACAGATGGACGATGATTATATGAAAGCAAGAGCGGCTGATGTGAAGGATATTTCTGACCGTCTGGTACGTGTACTTTCCGGCCATGGAGATGGAGAACTTGAGGCATCTGAACCGGTGATCGTAGTTGCTGAGGATCTTGCACCAAGTGAGACCGTACAGATGGATAAGAGCAAAGTACTTGCATTTGTTACAAGAAAAGGTTCTTCCAACTCACATACCGCCATTCTTGCAAGAACTATGAACATTCCGGCACTGATCAATATCGAATACGACGAGTCCATGGACGGAAAAATGGCAGTTGTAGACGGAAAGAGCGGAAATCTGATCGTTGATCCGGATGCGGAAACCCTTAAGAAATACGAAGACCTGCGTGCAGATGAACTTGCACAGCGTGCAATGCTCAAAGAACTGAAAGGAAAAGAGACTGTTACCAAGAGCGGCCGTAAGCTTCATCTTTATGCAAACATCGGAAGTACCGGCGATGTTGCCAACGTACTTGCCAATGATGCGGAAGGTATCGGACTTTTCCGAAGCGAATTTGTATATCTGGAGAAAGAAGATTATCCGACAGAGGAAGAGCAGTTCCAGGTTTATAAGACAGTAGCACAGAACATGGCCGGTAAGAAAGTCATCATCCGTACCCTTGATATCGGAGCAGACAAGCAGATCGATTATTTCAATATGGCACATGAGGAGAACCCGGCTATGGGATATCGTGCGATCCGTATCTGCCTGGACCGTCCGGAAGTATTCAAGACACAGCTGCGTGCACTTTTCCGTGCAAGCATGTTCGGAAATATTTCCATCATGTATCCGATGATCATCTCCGTAACAGAAGTAAAACAGATCAAAGCGATCGTAGCAGAAGTGAAAGCAGAGCTTACGGAGCAGGGTATCCCGTTCCGTGATGATGTGGAGCAGGGTATCATGATCGAGACACCGGCTGCTGTTATGATCAGTGACCTTCTTGCAAAAGAAGTTGATTTCTTCAGTATCGGAACTAACGACCTGACTCAGTACACTCTGGCAATCGACCGTCAGAACGCAAAACTGGACAACATTTATGATTCTCATCATGAGGCTGTCCTCCGTATGATTCAGATGGTTGTGGACAATGCACATAAAGAAGGTATCTGGGCAGGAATCTGCGGTGAGCTTGGAGCAGACACCACACTTACTGAAAGATTCGTGGAGATGGGGCTGGATGAACTGTCCGTATCTCCGACCTTTGTTCTTCCGGTCAGAAAGATCGTAAGAGAGATGGAATAGAATATTATTGTTGCAAAAAAAGCTGTCACTTTGGTTAAAAGTGGCAGTTTTTTATAAAAAAAATTTCGTCTGCTTTTTTATAGTGCATTAAAAAAGTAAAAGGCATAATTTGTTCGAAATAAGGCATAAATAGTCGAAAATAATAGCGCTGTAACATTGCGTGGCAATTGAGGATGAAGTATAATTAAGTATATATATTATATCAGTATTCAAAAATATGCTGTTTATTTGTGCAATAGTGATAATTTTAAAGAAAAATAGGCACAGATAAAAGGGAAAATGGAGGGAAAACATGAAAAAGACAGCGCGTTTTTTAGTAATGCTTTTGCTGTTGGTTGTTACCTGTGTGACAGGAATACCGGTAAAAGCAGAAGAAGCAACACCGTCGACAGAAGACAATCTGAATCTGGATGTCATTTATGTCATCGACGGAAGTGGTTCTATGGAGCGGGCAGACCCGGAATACATGGCACCGACTGCCGGAAAGCTCTTTACAGAACTGTGTGCATCCAGTGCAGAGGGCACAAGAGCCGGTTATGTATATTATTCCCATGTTATTCTTGACAGTGTGGGACTTACCGATCTGAGCACCGGAAAAGATACACTCAAAAAAGGCATGGAAGCGATCAAATATGATATCAATAATGATACCGATATCGCACTGGGACTTACAGAAGCCGTAAAACTTCTGAAAGAGGGAAAGGCTTTTAATTCCGGACGAAATCCGATGGTCGTTCTGCTCAGCGACGGAAGAACAGATCTTCCAAAAGGACCACGTACAGTAGAAGAATCCCAGAAAGAACTGAGCAAGACTCTCAAAGAGGCAGTATCTCTGAACCTTCCGGTATATACCATCGGACTGAATTATGATGGTTCTCTGGATTCCGCTACAATGAACGATATTGCCGAGAAGACAGGCGGTAAATTCTATGAAACAAAATCTTCAGATCAGCTGAATGGTATTATTGAAGACATTTATAATGACCACACAAAGGGCGGCAGTGCGGAACTTCCTTCCCAGTATGATTCCAAAACAGGAAGATATACAACAAACTTTACTGTTGACAATGCAAGCGTTTACGCGGCTAATATTGTAATTCTTACAGAAAAAGGTGTGTCAGATCCGAAGATCATCGATCCTTCCGGAAAAGAAGTACCTCAGGATGAAGAACACAATATCACGGTATCTTCTGATAAACGTTATATGACCATTAAGGTTAAGAATCCGCAGAAAGGTGAATGGACTGTAAGTGTGGCAGGCGACGCAAAGGATTCGATCAAGATCAATCTGCTGACCACATTTGATATGAACCTTACTCTGGATGTGGATAAATCTTCACCGAAAACAGGTGATGATATCAATATGACAGCACTTCTGAAATGCGGAGATCAGATAATTTCAGATGATGATCTTCTGTATGGTGCAACTGCTACCTGTATTATCACAGATGCCAGTGGAAAAGAACAGCAGATCCCTATGGATACAGACAGCTACAGGTTCAAATACACCATGAAGGCAGAGAAGCCGGGTGATTATACAGTAAAAGTAGTTCTTAATGGAAGAAATGAAAGTTTCTCAAAAGAAACAACCCCATACAAGATGATCATAAAAAGTACTCCGTTATCTGTAAAAAGCGGAGATGTGAAAAAAGTATCACTGTTTGGAAAACCATTCGGAAAGACCAAGGAAATTCCTCTGGACGAGATCACTACATACGACGCAACATCCAAGATTAACTGTGATATTGAAGAAGACAGTGAAATAAATGCGAAGGTTTCCTTTAATCCAGATACCAAAACATTCCAGATCGTTCCGTTAAAAAATGGTAGTCAGGATGTAAATCTCCGTATTGCGGATGAATATGGACAGAGCGCACGATTTACAATGCGGGTAAACGTAAAATCCGTATGGACGATCGTTATCGGAGTACTGGTATTGATCCTTGCAGTGATCGCTGCAATTTTCTTCATTCTCCGTGCAATGAAACCGAAATTCCGTGATCTGCTCACTATGCAGCTCACATTGCCGCCTGCTCTTCAGAGCCTGACACCAGGCAGCGTATCTATGACTTTGCCGGGCAAAAAATCCGAAGTGCTGTTAGGGACTGTGATCAATGAGGATCAGGTAGCAAGAAATACATATAATGAAGTGTTTATGCGTACAGGCCTTCAGGCTCTGGTACAGAATATCAAGCTGAAAGCATTAAAAGATGGAATTGAAGTCTGTGTGCTTCCAAAGACAACAGGCATGATCCAGATTGATAATCAGAAGATCGACACTGAAAAGGGTGTAAAAAAATCTGTCAGAAAAGGCGACAGAATTTCCATTCAGTATGTCAGCCCATCTGAGCAGGGTGGAAGTGTGCTGACATTGATCGTCGGAAAAGAACAGAAAATGTCCGGATCTATTTATGGATCTGGAGGAAGTGATTTTGATATCAGCCATACTGGCAGTCCATATGGTGGCCAGAGAGGAAATGGTTTCGGTGGAGGAAACGGTTTCGGAAGTGGAAATGGTTTCGGAGACGGAAACGGTTTCGGAGGCGGAAATGGCTTTGGCGGAGGAAACAGCCAGGGAGGAAATGGCTTCGGAAGCGGAAACGGTTTCGGAGGAGGAAATGACTTCGGCGGAGGAAACAGCCAGGGAGGAAATGGCTTCGGAAGTGGAAACGGCTTCGGAAACGGAAATGACTTTGGCGGAGGAAACAGCCAGGGAGGAAATGGCTTCGGAAGTGGAAACAGCTTCGGAAACGGAAATGACTTCGGCGGAGGAAACAGCCAGGGAGGAAACGGTTTCGGAAGTGGAAATGGTTTCGGAAGCGGAAATGACTTCGGCGGAGGAAACGGCCAGGAAGGAAACGGTTTCGGAGGCGGAAACAACCAGGGAGGAAACGACTTCGGAAGTGGTAGCTTTGGTGGCGACAGCCAGGGAAATACCCAGCCGGGAGGAAACGGCGGATTTAACTTTGGCGGTTCCGGAAGTGACGGAAGCGGAGATGACTTTTTCTGATCGCAGTTATTTTTTATAAACGGTATAAAATAATCCTTAAACGGAGGACATGTTATGGCAAAAGAAAAAAGAACGATCAGCTTACTGGAGCAGGCACTGAGCCTTGGCCAGAATGGCGGTATTTATTACGCAGGCGCACGAGTTGCGCCTGAGGAAAAACAGGCAGTGCTGTTTGTAGGACTTGGAGGAAGTGGTGCGGATGCACTGATCCGCATTAAGGATCAGATCACCAATAGAATGATCCTTCCTACTGATGAAAGTAACACACCTGTTGCGGACACACCGAAAAATATTGGATTTCTGGAAATTGATACCGATAAGAAAACCAAAAATCTTGCATATGGTACCGCACATTTTGACAGACGTGGAACAGAGTTCTGTGATATTTCTGTGGATGCGGTAGACAAGGTTATCGAGAATGTCCTGAAACAGAAAGACAATGGTGTAGAATACTGGCAGTGGTTTGATAAAGATGTAAATGCTATTGCAGGTGCGGATGGTGCAGGTGGAATCCGCCAGATCGGACGTATGCTTCTGGCAAATAACATCTTAAAAGTAGTTGCAGATATTAAGGGCAAGATCAGCAGTCTTATCAGCAATACACAGATCAATGATATCCGAATCATCTTATTCAGCGGTATTTCCGGTGGTACCGGTGCAGGTACATTTCTGGATATGGCCTATATTTTAAGAAAAGTGGCTAAAGAATCCATACCAAATGTAAATATCCTGGGCTATCTGATCATGACAGATGTCAATGAGTTAAATGGTGGTGCAGATACATCTCTGCGTGCAAACGGTTTTGCCTGCCTGAAAGAACTGGATTACTGGATGAACTCCAGTGAGCATATGGAACGTTACCATCAGAAATTTCCTGGCTATGAATTAAATGAATTTGCAGCACCATTTGATTTCTGCCATCTTCTGGATGCTTCAGATATCCACGGTCACCAGTTCAGTTACAAAAAGATCCTGCGTTCTGTTGCGGAGAATATTTTTGCTTACGTTGCGGGAGAAGCCGGTGGCGGTGATGGTGGTAATACCGCAATGACACAGATGTACAATAACATTCAGGGATATATGACCGCACTGGAGACAAGGGCTCCGTATCCGGCATGCTATAAATACCTGTCCGTTGGTGCCGCAAAGATTGAAATTCCTTATACAGAGATTTCAACGTTGGTTGCTGCACGTGTATTTGAACGTCTGGATCAGGGAATGTTCAGAAATCGTCCAACGCAGGAAGAATTTAATGTCACAGTATATCGTGATCTGGAAATGACAGAAGATAATATCCGAAGTCTGCTGTACAGAGAGGTTATTCCGAGACCGGCACTGCAGCAGTTTGACTATAAGGATATCTGGCCAAATAACACACCGTATAATGCCGCTTATAACTGGCTTGCGGATTTTCAGCGTGCGGTAGTAAAACAATCCGGAAATCTTCCAAGCTATCTGGAAGGAAAACTGAAAAATTACATTAAATCAAATCTTCAGAATAAGAAAACAGGTCCTGTATATCTGAGATACTTTGTGAAATCAGAGGAAAGTTATTCTCTCTATCATATGCTGGAAGGATTTAAGAATTACTGCAATGAACTGAAAGGCCAGTGTGCAGGCCAGTCCCAGAGAATGAAGGAAGAAATGCAGCAGATGTATGTCATGGGAACGAATGCGGGATTTGGAAAGAAAAAACAGGCTGCAAAAGATTATCTGGATTCTGTTGAAAGATGGTACAGAAATGAAGAATCTGCATTTTTAAATGAAGAGATCGTAAAAGTTATTGAGATTCTTCAGGGACGGTTGAAATTATACTATGATAATATTCTGAAACCTCTGACAGATACACTGTTTGAGCTTCCAAAGATATTCCATGACAATGTGGAGATCATCAAGGCACAGGAAGCTGTTGTGCAGGAAGATACGGATGTTCTGATCCGCCCATTGCAGTTTGAACATACGAAGCAGATGGAATTCAATGCGGCGGTTCTTGCGGCAGAAAATTCTTTCCTTGGAAGTCTGGCAGAAAATATCCACAAGTGGATCGGCAGAGATATTGACAACGTTGATGAGAACATTGCAGGAACTGTAGATGTTCCAGGATTTATTTCCGGATTTATTTCTGAGCATTTCAGCAAACTTCTTACGATCAACATGGAAAATATTATGTCTACGAAACTGAAATCAGGACAGAGCCTGAACCAATATATCGGTGACTGCATCGATCATCTTCTTGACAAGTCCTATGCCATGTATAAAAAAAGTGCACAGTTTGATGGAAAGACAGATGAATTTTCCATTCTGTCCATTCCAAGTGACTGCCCGGTAATCTATCAGACCGCAGTGGCACATATTAGAGCAAAAAATTTAAGTACAAAAGTCATTATCAAGCAGAGTGATGAGAGAAGCAGATTTTATATTGTCAAGGTTGCCAGCGGATTTCCACTGTATTCCAATGATTTCCTTGAAAAGATGGAAGAGGCATATGAGGAACAGATGCTTGGTAAAGCAGGAATGGGTAAACATCTGATCAGAGAGTGGCGTGATTATCTGCCGTCTCCGTATGTAGAACCTTCCTGGCATGGAATTTATACCTGTGAACGGACCAGAAAAAATAATAAAAAATACAGAGAACTTTTTGATGAAGCAGTAAAGCTGGACCTGATCACAGAACATAATGGAAATATTGTCCTCAAAAAAGCCAATGAAAAAGTTGCCGCATCTGTAAGCAAGGCCAATTTAAATGCGCCGACAATTCTTAAGAAGATCGAGCAGCTGACAAAGATCAAGATGGCAGTATGGGATTCCGGAGAAGAGCTGGTTCTGAAACCATTTGGTACGTATCTGCGCAGCATCGGAAATTCCGAAAACAATCAGGTACAGGGAAATAAGCTGGAAAGAGAAAAAGATAATATCCGTGAAAATATCCTGAGATATCCGCAGGTAATGAGACAGCTGGAACGAGAATGCCAGCTTGCAGAAAAGATCCAGCAGCTGGAAGATGAACTTTATTATCCGAAATATTATGCATACGCAAAAGTAGCTCATATGATCTATGAAAATGAGATCATGGATGTGGTATATAAAAGATCAGACATGGATCCGATGCCGATCACGCTGATGGTTGGACAGGAAATGGCTCCGGACTACCGGGAATATCAGGTGTATCGGAAACTCTGTAAACTTCTGGATAAGAAGATGCGTGCAGAAATTGATACACAGTATACAAATCTGAGAGCGCGTATCAAAGACAGTATGGGACAGAGAGAGGAACATTATAAAGAAATCCGGGAGCAGTATATTCCGGAATATAAGGAACAGGTAGAAACGGTACGTCAGGAACTCTATAATGCAGGACCGGATGAAAAAGCAGAATGTATCAATAAACTGGATTTTTATCAGGGAATCATTGAGGAAATGACCAGAATGCTTCCAATAGACGAGCAGTCAAAGCTGAGTGACCACCATCAGGAGTGGGATCATCATGATATTCATCGGACAGAAGAACAGCAGCCTGTAAATCATCAGGCAGAGCCGCCGAGATATCTGGATCCAACAACCTATCAGCCGATCGCACAGCCACAGCCAGGCCAGCTTGTTTTTGATACGAAGGTGCGCCAGCAGGTTATGTATCAGCCGGAAGTGCCGAGATATCTGGACCCGATGACCTATCAGCCGATCGCACAGCCGCAGCCGGGCCAGCTTGTTTTTGATACGAAGATGCGCCAGCAGGTTATGTATCAGCCGGAAGTGCCGAGATATCTGGATCCGATGACCTATCAGCCGATCGCACAGCCGCAGCCAGGTCAGCAGGTTTTTGATACAAAAATGCAGCAGATGATCGTATATTATCCTGCAGGAGCCGGAATGCCGGGAAGCCAGCCAGGCTATCCGGGAGGAACCGGAATGCCAGGAATGCCGGGAGGTCAGCCAGGTTATCCAGGAGGAACCGGAATGCCGGGAATGCCAGGAAGCCAGCCAGGCTATCCGGGAGGAAATGGAATGCCAGGAATGCCGGGAAGCCAGCCAGGCTATCCGGGAGGAACCGGAATGCCAGGAATGCCGGGAGGCCAGCCAGGCTATCCGGGAGGAACCGGAATGCCAGGAGTGCCGGGAGGTCAGCCAGGTTATCCAGGAGGAATCGGAATGCCGGGAATGCCGGGAAGTCAGCCGGGCTATCCTCAGGGAGGAAATGGAATGCCAGGAAGCCAGCCGGTTTCTCAGTCGGGAGATGCCGGAATGCCATCATGGGGAAATCCTTCCGGAGAAGATCCAAATAATAATATCTGAGAAGAGAAAGGAGATCCGGCTTAGGCCGGATTTCCTTGAAATATAACATAAGTGGGAGGAGACTTGAATGGAAGAAAGTCTGTATCAGGCAGAAAAAAATACAGAAGTGATCGAAAAAAAACTGGAGAGTATTCTTAATGATGCAGAAGAACAGAAAACTTTTAACAGCCAGAACTTTGTATCTCTGAAAACACTGGTGTTTATCTGGGTGATAGGAAGCGAGACAAGCTGCAGAAAAGCAGAGCTGCTTTTTAAAGAGGAAATAAAAAAGATCGTATCGGATATCAGAACTGTCCAGATCATCAGTGACTGGGAAAGAACAACAGGAGAAGAGGCATTTCATGCTTTTGCAGGCAGGATCAATCAGGCATCGCAGGATTATCTGGATGTCCGATTTGACAAAATCCTGATATGTCCGGTATTTCTTATGGACTGTCTGTGTCAGAGAGAAGATGAACAGAGAGTGGCGGATTCCTGGATCATGATGCAGACAGAAATGAGAAAACGCCAGATTTCTGTGGAATGGCATCCGTTTCTGATGGTGGAAAGTTATAATGTAGATCTCACAAAATATAAAGTACAGATGCTGCGCCGCCAAATGGACCGGATCATGGAAAACGGCCGCAAAAATTATCTGGAATGCTGCTGTCCATGCTGCGTACTTTCTGATGTCAATGAGAACGGACATAAGATCAATCTGGAACAGAAGATCAAAACGATAATCATGCTTATGATATTTCAGGATACAGACTGTGAAGATAAAGAAAAAACCCAGGGTGTTCTTCTTCCGGTCAGGAGTAATGAAAAAGAATATTTTTTTACGGCAAGAGCCATTTCTGTATGTGAACCGGTAAAATCTCTTACACTGAATCGCTTACTGGCAGTACATGAATATTATAAAAGTGCCGGCAGAAGGCGGACTACAGCATTTGATAAAATGAAGTACGAGTATTTTGAAAGTGCATCCTGGAAAAAGCGAATGGAAAAAATACCTCATGGACCAGATGGAAAAATATGTACATCACCAATATACAGTGTGATTCCTGGCAATGATATGCAGAAACTGGAAAAACGGCTGAAAAAGTTTGCCAACGATTATTATCTTCATCCCATTAAGGCTACAGCAGAGGTGGTACAGGAATGGTGGGATTCGTTTGTTGATGAATATCTGCTGGAACTCAATGGGGCAGTAAATCATCTTGGCATTCTGGAAGAAAGATCACAGAAGATCCTGGAAAACAGTCCGGTGATTGATGTACGTCAGGGGATGTTTTATCCGGACATGAGACAGTCCTGTGAACAGTGGCTTGCAGGAGAGATCCGTCAGGCTCCAAGGAAGATCATTGCAGAAGGACTGGCGCCGGAGAAAGAAAACATGAAAAGGTTCCGCCAGAAAAAGAAAGTGCTGGATGATGTCTTTCAATCTATGGAGCAGGCTGTCAGCAACCAGGAAAAAAGACTGGGACAGACAGAACTTCTTTTTAACACCGGCGGAGGATTTGTGGCAGATGCACAGGAAGAAGCCAGACGATGGATGGAAGAATATAATAATAATCATCCCCATGAAGTGATCCATATATTTCATAAATATCAGAAGATCATAGCAGGCTTTTTTAAGGATCATGAAAAAGATCAGAAAAACAGAACCGGAAATGATCTGCTGGAGATCTGTAACCGGATCGTTGCGGGAAGTCTTGAAAACCGTGAAGAATATATGAAGGTACGCCTGACAAATCTTGTACAGGGAGATTCCACACAGTTTTTTAAAAAACTGGAAGAGAACTGGAAATTTCCTGTGAGACTTATCGGAGGATTTCAGGCAAGCAGTCATCAGACATTATTTGTGATGGGAAATGAAGAAAATCTCCTGTGCCGCTGTCTGCGGAATCAGCCCACTTATGATATCAGTTTTAAAGGCTGCCCTCAGGATGACCGTATCGAGATCGTCCGTATTTCCGGGCGTTTTGCAGAGAACCGCATATACTCTGAGTAACAAAGGAGAAAGTAATGGTAATAGCATTAAAAGACTTAAAAGGAAGACAGATGGATTATGGCCGGTTCCGCTTCTCATGGACAATATCTGAAAATGAAGAAAATGCATATTTCGTGTGGATTTATAAAGAGAATGTGAGTATTCCGGTAATGATCAGTTATTCGCAGTGCATCAATCATTGCATGGAAGTCTCTTTTCAGTCGGATAATCTGGATATGGAAAGTATCAACAGTACACGTTTTCTTATATTTGTGACAGACTCCAGAAGAGAACTTTCCGGAAGAGAGATCATGGCACTTGCGTCACAGGAACAGTATCTTATAAATGTATACTGTGGAATTGCCACAGTGAAATGGAACTGGGTTTGTACAAATGCAGGGTACACTTTACTGCTTCAGAGTGACAAAGAAATCCCGGAGGGACTATTGTATTATGAATATTTCTGGGGAGGAACGATCCTGAGATTTGAAATTCCAAATGAGATCCGCGCGGGAATCAATGAATACAGAAATCTTTATTTCCCGGAACTGCCGGGATTGCCACAGGTGCAGACAAAAGAAAAAAATATAAAACTGAGTGGAGAAGCGATTCAGATACCACGTTCGAAACAGGACACAGGAGGAAAATTTTCACTGTTTTCGATTTTTCATAAAAAATAAAAGGAGCAGGAGGCAGATATGAGTTATTATCCGATAAAATGTATACAGTGCCTGCGTCCCATCAGAGAAGCAGAACGATGCGTGAAGCTTACGAAGGATGAGATCAGGTCAGATAATTTTGAGGGAATCCGGCAGTCAGATGATATTCAGCTTAATGACAGAAAATCTGGAGCAAATAAATTTGTGTTGAAAGAGAAGCATATTGAAATTCAGTACAAAAGTCTTGCACAGCTTCGAAGTGAGAGCGTGATCACAAATGAAGAGGTGTATCCGGTAACCATTTCTCCGGAGTATGCAGTCAGTGATGAGTGCAGAAATACAGAACTGGTGCAGGCTGTAGAGGTGAAAGATCTGGAGATCGGTGAGGAAAAGGTAAGTGGAATCGTGAGAAAGTTCTACTGTCCGCATTGTCATTCACAGTTGATCCCTCAGGCAGGAAAAATGCCGATGTACCTGGTGAGCCTTATGGGACCCAGCTCCGCAGGAAAAACAGTATATCTTACAGTTTTACACATGATGTTGAGCGGAGGAAATTTTGGACTTCCGCAGGGCTTTGTTCATTTTGAGACTCTGGGAGTTACAGGAAGGGAATATGAACAGTTTGCTTCACACATAAGAAGAGAGAACAGACTTCCGGCGACAACTCAGGAGGACAGAAAAACTCCGTATCTTCTTCAGGCAGATTATACCGCAATGCCAGGATCTGCACAGTCTAATAAGAAATGTATTCTGGGTCTGATTGATATGCGAGGCGAGATGTTCAACGGAGAACGAAATGAGGATCTTTCCAATATCAATGTTCCCCAGTTTAAGGAGTCGGATGGATTTATCATGATGGTTGATCCGGAGACTCTGGAGGGTGTGTACAATCGGCTTCCGGAACAGTATATGAACCGTGATATCGATCAGCTGGAAGAAGCGATTTCCGGCATGAAAACATCAATCCTGGATTGTGTTACCGGAGATATGGGACAGATTCAGAGGCCAAGTGTTGTTGCACTGACCAAAACTGATCTTCTGTACAAAAATTACCAGCAGCTGGGAATTCCGCTGAATCAGCCAGTGATCGCACCGAGATTTCAGATGATTCCGGATTCCAATCTGGAGGATACTTATTTTAATCCTATGAATCAGTCTACCAGAGCGTGTATCCAGTATCTTTCCAGAGGATTATCAAATTTCCTGGATCAGACATTTTTCAGTCCATATTATATTTCTGTATCCGCTCTGGGAGCAGCTGTAAAGGTAAGCGGAGATAATCTTGATAATTTCCGTCTGATCCATCCGATCCGTGTGGAAGAACCGTTGCTTTATCTTCTGATGAGACTGAATTTTGTACCTCCTTTCTTCAGAGGAGAATTTTATGATGCACCACAGAGGGTGGTTAATGAATGGGGAAGAAATTTTGCGGAAAACTGGGATGAGCAGATTCCGGAACCGCCAAAAAAACATTCCTGGTTTCATAGACGTTAGGAGGAAACAGCATGATAGGACAACATATATATTCCCGATGTACAGAAGGATATTTTTCACGTTCCGGTTCAAAGGGAGACAGTACGACAGTCACCATCAGCAGAGATATGTTTGCCAGAGAAGATCAGGCGAAGCTTGTAGCCAGAGAATGTGAAGCAGTAGGAACACTGGAGGATATCCGGCCTGTTCCTTCGGAGATCACCGGAACATATCGAGGCGTTCTGAAGATCAAGAGGCTGAATCAGCAGCTTACAGTAGTAAGTCGTGCATACAGACTGAAAGCAGAAGGAAATATGTCCGGTGAAAGAAGTTCCGGCGAGTTCCGTGATTTTACATACAGCAGCAGTTACATTCTGGCAGAGGAAGATAAGGGACGCTTTTTACGAGAACCGGAATATGCACTCAATCTGCAGAATTTTGAACCTTATCCATCGGTACAGGCGCGAATTGAAGAGTCAAAAAGAAATGGTGCCCGTGGGCGTATCGAAGCAAATCCGGAGTATTCCCTGTTTAAAAATCCACAGAAAAAAACGGAAATTTCTGTTTTTGAACGTGCAGGTTTTACACAGGAACTTTTTATTGATTATATCAGCAGCATTGTCCAGAGAGTTGGATATATGGATTACAGGGGCCATGAGAATGACAAAGTTCTGGTTGTACTGCCAGATCAGTTCCGCCCTGCATGGAATGCAGCCGGTGGAAATGGTTATGCTGAGCAGATCATTGCGGCAACTTTGAAAGTTCTGCCGGATTTCATCAGTCAGAATATCAGTGCAGTATCCTGCGGAGGAGCAAATCCGGAGGCTTCTGTCCTGAAGGGGTATCAGCTGATATTTATGGAAAGTGGATTTGCAAAAGAATGGGTAAACAGTGAATATTCTATCATTGACCTTCAGAACAAAAAAAGTTATGTGAGTGGAGATCTGGATACATCCTATGGCAGATTCATATGGGATACCCTGCAGAAGGAAGAAGAAAAAGCGGAATTTAACAGGCAATACATTCAGTTTTTCGGACAGGAACGGGTTTATGAAAATGCCAATACACCGGAAATGTTTAACCTTATATTTGGACTGAATGATAATCGGAAGCAGAATTTTGCAGACAAAAGATCCAGAGAACAGCTTATACTTGGAGTATCCTACTATATAGCAGGATACTGGACAGAATATGCTGCATCGATATTCAGGGAAATGCTCAGCTGCGAAGCACAGGACCCGGGATATTCGGATAACATAAAGAAGGATCTCATAGAACTGGTCCAGCAGAATATCTATCCTGAAAACTGTCAGGATGAGATCATGGTATGCCTGATACAGGATCTGGCATCTGACCAGACAGATGAAGTTCTTGCACAGCTTCTGAGGGAGCTTCTTGAGAGCGAAAATGCTCTGGCAGAAGAGAAATTCCTGGATTTTCTGAAGAATGTCAGAGAGCAGACAGAGGCAGAATGGTACAAAAAAGATTTCCTCAGAACGTTTTTGATCGAAATATGTGAAGATGATCAGATTTCCCATTCCAGTCCGGTGAAAGCAAATATTTTTGCACTGTTGAAGGACTGGTACAGAAAGTGTGTGAGCACAGATGAATGGGAGTATACTTCACAGCTGATGGGAGCATTAAGCCGTCCGTTAAATTATTCTGAGATCACAGATGAAAACATGGAAGAAATTTATGGAAATCTGTTTTTTCAGCTGTTTTATGGAAACGGCAATCTGCGTAAACAGGCGCATGGTCTTTTAAGCCAGGAAGAGAAGAAACTGAAAAAAACTCCAGGACAGGAACACAGATCCGATGTGCTGTGGAATTGTTTTAAAGAGCAGTGCAGTTCAAAAGAAACGGTTCTGAATACAGAAGCAGTATGGCACCTGATCTATTTTGCCACATTCAGAGACCGACAGTTCCTGAACGTAGAATGGAGACCTCTGTTTGAATACATCGTTGCGGAGCTGGGAGAAAAATGCGAGGCAATGGTATTCCATGAAACAGGAAAGTATTTGCACGAATGGCTGATGCATGTGCCGGCAAAAAAGGCGATCATACAGGAAGCGATTTATGTATCGGAATGTGCAAAAATCTATAATTGCCGGAAACCAGGCGGATATTCGGATATGGAAGAAATCCAGCAGGCACTTTCTGACCTGGCAGATTGTCCGGAACCTTATGTATCCATGATTCTGTACGAGTTATATGCGCATGCGGAAGATGACAGAAAGGGACTCCTTCTGGAACAGCTGACAGTAGAACAGCGATGGGCGATCATTACAGAGTGGTTTATCCATGGTGGACAGGAAATGGTTCTTTCCGAATATGTCCTTGCCAATCTGGATCAGACAGCAGTATTTTTAAGCGGTGTGAAAGAAAATCAGTGGCTGAATGAACAGACATACAGTGTGATCGTAAATGCATATTTCAATATGCTGAGACATCAGTGCCAAAAAAAGCAGGGAAATAATGAACTTGCTGCCTGGTGTGAAGTATTTCAGGATGAGGTTTTAAATTATAAGAAGATATTTGGTGAGAATTCAGGAATTGAGCGGAAGCTGAAGAATAAATTTTTATCTCTGATCGCAAAGATGAATGCAATACAGGTGTTCGGATTAAATGCAGCGCAGGTTGGCTTCCTTAAAAATATGATCCAGGAATGTGATCGCCGGAAGATTTTCCCGAAAGACTGGAAGCGTCTTAATGTTCTGTGGTGCATTTATTACAGTCAGGATATGGAAAATCTGGAAAAAATGCAGAATATAATCCTGAAAAGCCAGGATATCTCAGCGTATCTGACGCCAGTTGATGAAAGACTTAAGAGAGAAGAACGGCCAGAGTATCGTTACTTTTTTGCCCTGCTCCAGGAGCAGCTGATCATGATGATGGAAGGAAAAAAAGACTTTAATCTGGAGAATGTGCTGCGGAAGATTTATGGTACAGAGTATACGCCTGTCCAGGCTGTTCGTGCAGCTCTGGAATTACTGCTTTATACAGAAAGGCTTCAGCTTTTTGAAGCAGATGCCATAAGAAATGCAGCCGGCAATGGAATTTTACGTCTGGCAGCAAGAGAACCCGAAGCTTTTGCAAACAATGATGTTGCGGCATCTTACCAGCTTTTGAAGGAGGATACTGCCAGAGAACTTAATCTTGGAAGATTTTTGAACCGTCTTGACGATGAGTGGAAGAGTATTTACTGCAAGAGATACGGTGGAAGAGTGTCCAGGAGAGAGTACCGGGAATCTTATGACAGACCGGAGCAGAGAAGACCATATCCGGGTTCGGCAAGGACACGGTATGAGCTCGATGAAGATGAAGAAATGGATGAAGAGGATGAGAGTTCACCGATAATTCTGATCATAGCGGCTGTAGTCGCACTTCTGGTCGGCGTTGCCATATCTCTGGTACTTTGTCTTCTGGTTCCTGACAAGATTACCATGGCTATCAGTATTGGACTGATCCTGGTTGGAATCACAGGTGATATTGTTATCATTATCCATAACATTATTGCGTCAAAAAGAAGAGAGAGATAAAGAACTGTATATTCGATACAGATAAAAAAAGGAGGAAGAGTATGGCAAAGTTCTGCAGATTTTGTGGAAGAAAACTGCGGACCGGATCAGAGCGATTCTGTCCGGGCTGTGGCTCAGATCTGCTTGGCGGAAATAACCAGGCCTCCCAGGATAATGGAAATGGATGGGGGCAGCCATCCGATGACCAGGGAATCTGGGGACGCCAGGCTGCAAGCAGTCAGGGATACTGGAGACCACCGCAGGGAAGTAGCCAGGGAAATCAAAACCGGCAGCCAGAAAATGTTCAGAATAACTGGACCCCACAGCCGGAAAATGTTCAGAATAGCTGGACTTCACAACCGGAAAATAATCAGAATAACTGGGGTACACAGGCAGAAAATAATCAGAATAACTGGGGTACACAGCTGGAAAGTACTCAGAATAACCGTAGCCAACAGTCACCGGAAGGCCAGGAAATACATAATCAGTCTTCCCAAAGCAGACCCCGGAACCATAAACTCCGGCAGATCAATGTACAGGGAAACTGGAATCAGCAGAGAAATCCGGGTCCGTCAGGAGTGGATCAGAACAGCCCGAACCAGCAGATGGCAGACACGGGAATCAATACTTCGCAGCCAACAAAAAGCCAGACAAATAAAAAACCTGTAAAAACAAAGAATACATCAAATGCAGGTGTCAGCGTAAGCAGCGGATCCAGTGGATTTTATCTTTTTGATTTCCTTACAAGGATGTTTCGAAAGTCCAATATTTCCGTGATCATTTATCTGATCCTGAATGTGGCACTTGTCTGTGGATTTACGGTGTTGTTTGTACCAGACAATATTCCGCTTGGAATTGTGATCGGAATTGTTTTATATCTTGTATCTGTTACGATCGCACTGTCACCGATCGGAGAATGGTACCTTCGTTTTCAGACAAGATGTAAAAAACTGAAACGTACAGAGGATATCAACCGTCTGGAACCGATATTCCGGGAAGTTTATGCGAAAGCAAAACAGAAAGATCCTTCTCTGAATTCCAGCATTCAGCTGTATATCACAGATGATGACAGTCCGAACGCTTTTGCAACGGGACGAAAGACAGTATGTGTTACAAGAGGCCTTCTGAATATGCCGGATGAGCAGATCCGGGCGACACTGGGACATGAATTCGGACATCTTGCACATAAAGATACAGATCTTATCCTGCTGATCTCGGTTGGTAATATGTTTGTAAATATGCTTGTTACATTCTTTAATATCGGCCTTTGGTTCTTTGATATCATTACTACGATCATGTGTCTGTTTATGGGTGGCGAAGATGGTTTTATTACGCATTTATTTATGATCTTTTCAAGATTTCTCGCTGTAATAACAGTGAATCTTCTTCTCAGGATATGGACAGGTCTTGGAACACTGCTTGTCATGAAATCCAGCCGTGGAAATGAGTTTGAGGCCGATGAGTTTGCATTTCAGCTTGGATATGGAGACCAGCTGTGTGCATTACTTGATTATTTCAGTACACATGAGCAGAAAGCTTCCGGGCTGTTTGCCGCACTGGCAAGCTCACATCCGGACAGCCACGACAGAATTGCCAGACTTCAGCAGTTAGGGGCAGGATATTACCGTTAATAAACGGATACAGCAAAAAGAAAAGGACGTAAAGGAGGCTGGTATGAAATGAGAGAGAATAAAGTAACAAACATTCTGTTTATTGTGTTTACTGTAATGGCACTTGCAGGTACTGCAAGTCTGGTAAAAACCGCGATCGCCCCAAAGGAGAACATGCAGGAAACAGAGCAGAAAGTTATTCCGGAAAAACCGACAGGAGAGCCGGTACCTGCGCAGGCAGGCAATGACAAAAAGAAAGATACGGCAGATAAAAAGAAACAGCAGCCATCAGATAAGCAGGGAAAAAATGATCCTGATGCTGCAGTGCAGAAGAAACCTGAGGGAAAGAATCCGGCAGATTCCAACGGCCAGGGAGAACCAGTGAATGAACCGGAGAACCCGGATCAGGGAACACCAGGTGATGAAACAGCAGCGCCAGATGGTCAGGAAACAAACAATGATGAAAGCGCGGATAATGTCACAGATGATGGTAATTCTGAGGATTCACAAGTGACCGAAGAAAGTGATGAAAGCGGAGTGGATGACGCCGGAGCCGCAGAATCGGATTCCGGGGAGGAAGAAAACTCAGAGGAAACTACTTCTGATGGAAACGCATAACAGGCAGAGGAATAAACTATGAAATGTCCAAGATGCAGAAAAAACATACCGGATGACAGCATCTTTTGTCCGGAATGTGGAGTAAAGATAAGACAGACAGGTTTTCCCCAAAGTGGTGGGAATTATGCGGCTCCACAAAAAAAGAAGTTTCCTGTTGCTGTAGCAGTTGCGGCAGTGGCAGGCGTTGCTGTGATCGCAGGCGGAGCAGTATATGCAGTAAAAACAGACAGGATCGCTTTGCCCGGCGCGCTTTCAGCGAAGCAGAAACAGCTGGATGATATGTCCGTAGCAGAAGCGGCGAAAAAGTCAGAAGTGACAAAAAATGCAAAGACGCCGGAACCTACATTGATTCCAACATCGGTGAGTACATCGACACCTTCACCTGAACCAACAAACACCCCAGTACCGACCAACACCCCTGTTCCGACACCGACAGAAGCTCCGGATACAGAAAAACAGATACATACTTATGAAGTTGTCATAGAAGACTGTACCTGGACGCAGGCATTTGACCGGTGCAGACAAAAAGGTGGATATCTTGTAAGAATCAATACCCAGGAGGAATATGCAGCAATCATAAATCTTCTCCAGTCAAATACGAACTATGCGAAAAAACAGTTCTATATAAGTGGAAGGCGTGAGATGGATCAGTATGAATACTACTGGGCAGACAATGATAATAAACTGTTCGGAGAAGCACTGAATTCCGGTGCAAGCTGGACGGCTCATACAACTTCCTGCTGGTTTGCCGGTGAACCGAGCTTTTATGGTGACGGAGTAGAAGAACATGTACTGGATCTCTTATCCAATGATGGAGGCTGGTATATGAATGATGTGCCGGATGATATTTTAAGTGTTGTTCCATCTTTTTCAGGTAAAATAGGATATATATGTGAATATGAATAGCAGAAAAAAAAGATTCGCAGCGATTTTGCTGGCAGGTATCACTTTCATCTGTACATCCGGGATTACCCATGTGCAGGTGAAAGCAGACCCGGTACAGGAAGAAAACGTTGAAGAGAAAATACAGCAGATGTCTCTGGCAGAAAAAATAGCACAGCTTTTTTTTATCACCCCGGAAACTCTGGCAGGGAATGCAGTCAGCGCAGGAGATACAACAAGAGGAGCCTATGAGGCTTATCCGGTGGGAGGAATAATTCTGATGTCTGCCAATATTGAAAGTTATGATCAGGTAAAAAATCTGATCGCAGGCTATCAGCAGATGTCACAGGAGACAGGTGGAGTACCGATCTTTGTGGGAGTAGACGAAGAAGGCGGTATTGTAAGCCGGATTGCAAAAAGTGGAATTATGGAAACACCGGTATATGATTCCATGCAGGCGATCGGACAGACTGGAGACAGCCTGAAAGCGTATGAGACCGGATGTCAGATTGGCAGTTATTTAAGTGAACTGGGATTTAATGTAGACTTCGCTCCGGTTGCGGATGTACTGACAAATCCGCAGAATACAGTAATAGGCAGCCGTTCTTTTGGAAGTGACCCTTCAATCGATGGGGCTATGGTAGCTTCAGAGGTAAAAGGGCTGCATACGAAAGGAATGCTGTCTACCCTGAAACATTTTCCGGGACATGGGGATACTTATGAAGACAGTCATGAAGGAAAATCCTATGTCTATAAAACAAGGGAAGAACTGGAAAACTGTGAGTGGATTCCATTTAAGAAAGGTATAGAAGCAGGCTCTGATTTTGTGATGATGGGACATATTTCCTGCCCGGGTATCACAGGAGATGACACGCCTGCAAGTCTGTCTTATACCATATGTACAGAAATTCTGAGAGATCAGCTGGGATTTCAGGGGCTGGTCATTACGGATGCAATGAATATGGGAGCAGTTGCCAATGAGTATGCATCAGGAGATGCCGCTGTAAGAGCGGTACAGGCGGGCGCAGATATGATCCTGATGCCTGCTGATTTTTCGGCGGCATATGCGGGTGTCAGAAATGCTGTGCAGAATGGAACAATAACAGAAGAAAGAATCAACGAATCTGTCAGACGTATTCTGGCAGTAAAAAACAAAATAAACACAGCGGAATAAATATCCGATTGACCCAGAACAGCAGAGCAGTTATGTGCTTATGAGCAGACAGTGAAGGTAAATTGCGAATATCCGCTTGATATGTTAGGAGGAAGAGTATGAGATGTCCTAATTGCAATTGCGACGTTCCGGAAGGAAGTCTTTTCTGTCCGGAATGTGGACAAAAGCTTGAAGGTGTAAATGGCAGTCAGGCAGAAAATTCCGGAGAAACATATAATGATCAGCAGCAGGATGCGGAAGATGTATATGGAGATCAGCAGCGGAATAAAGAGGATACATACAATGATCGGTCTGAGGATACGGAAGATTCTCTTTGGGATCAGCCTCAGAATTCTTCAGATATTTATGGAACCTCACCTCGAAATTATGGAAATCCTTATGGGAATCAGTCTCAGAATCAGGGAGGCTTCTATGGAAATCCTTCTCAGAATCAGAATTTTGGAGGTTCCTATGGAAATCAGTCCCAGAATTTCGGCGGGCCCTATCCGGGGCAGCAAAATGGCGGGAATACATACTGGAGACAGCCTCAGTCTCAGAATAATGGACCGGAGCGAATGGCAGCAGGGAATCATTTTGATAACAGCATGCAGGGTGGAAGAAAAAACAAGAATCCGCTCATTATCATAATTGCGGTTGTTGCCATTGTGGCTTCTGTAGGTGGCGCAGCATTTTTTGCACTGAGAAGCAGAGCGAAGGATGAGACCATACAGAAAGTTGCGGATAGTTCCGATTACAGCATTGGAAATACAGATGTTTCGGGGAGTGATACAGAAGCTGAATCAGTTGAGAAGGATGCTGAAGAGTCACCGGTGACGGAAGAAGAAGTAGCAGTAACGCCGGAACCAACAGCAACGCCAAAACCGACATCTACACCGAAACCTACTCCTACGCCTGATGCTTATCCTGCGTCAGCAATAACAGCTTCTCTTGTGAGTGAATCTTCTGTAGATTTCAGCAGTATCCATGAAGCATATATAGAATCTGCAAGTGCAACATCAGAGATCAAACAGGCAAGCGGAGTTTCCAATGATCCGTTGCTTGCATTTGACAATAATACCGATACGAACTGGGAAGAAGGTGTTGACGGGTCAGGAATCGGGGAGAGCATTACAGCAAATTTCAAATATGAAAATGAAAAAGTGAGATGTATTGCTCTTAAACTTGGAAACTGGAAATCTGGTAAATATTATTATGGAAATAACAGACCTTCAAAGTTAACGATCACACTGGATGATCTTTCGTTTCAGATGGATTTTCCGGATTCCTGGGAAGAATTTTATGTAATGCTGAATCATCCGTTTAAGGCATCTTCCATACAGGTAAGGATTGATGATGTGCATAAAGGTACCAGCTGGGATGACACATGTATTACAGATATCCGTGTACTGGTAGAATGATGAAACAGGCTGAGGAAAAATATGAAAAATAATAGAACAATAGTTATACAGGTCATTGTGCTGATTATTCTGATTCTTTTACAGATCGTCTGTGGGGTGAGTATCTTCAGTAGACAAAGTAAGAATTGATGAAGTGTCAGACGCATTCTGACTATAAAAATAGCGGAATAAATATTTAACCAAAACGGTATTTGTTTGTGAGCAAGTAATAAAGGTGAAATATGAATGTCCGCTTAAATGCTAGGAGAAAGAGCATGAGATGTCTTAATTGTAATTGTGAGGTTCCGGATAAAAGTGTTTTTTGTCCGGAATGTGGACAAAAGTTTGAAGGCGGAAATACCTACTGGAGACGGCCTCAGTCTCAGAATGATGGATTAGAACGAGAACCAGAAAGTAATTTTAATAATAATATGCAGGGTGGGAAAAAACATAGAAATCCTATTATTATAATTATTGTTGCTATTGTAGCTTTGGCAGGAGGTACTATATTTTTTTCGATGAGAAGCAGAGAGAAGGATCTGTCACAACATAAGGCTTCGGACAGTTTGGATTTTAGACAAAGTAAAATCGGAGCAGAAGAGACCGTAGAAAAAACGGAGCCAACATCGACACCAGTCCCGACTGTAACTCCGACAGAAGCACCAGAAGAACCGTCCCCAACACCAACGGAGGCTCCGGAAGAAAAAAAAGAAGCTGCTACACAGACCGGGGAGGTGGCAGGACCGCCACTGGCACCGGAGACAACGCCAACACTTCAGACAGAAGAGAACGGTGCACTTACACCCGGAGAAACAAGTGCGGGAATTACAGATCTGGCAGTGAAGGAAATTGTAGATCCGTCACAGATTTCCGCAACGGATCTGGATAAATATTTTCAGGCATATGAGATCGTGGAGGGCGATGAGATCTACAACCGTATCATCGGGAAATCTTACTATGCCAATGATTATGTCGCATTATCGGATCTTCGGTATCTGAAAGTCCTCCACTATAATTTTGAGGGACAGGTACAGGTTGGAGAATTGATCGTAAATGCTCAGATTGTAGATGATTTTCTCAGTGCATTCAAGCAGTTGTATGAAAACCAATATCAGATCCAGGAGATGGTCCTGATCGACAATTACTGGGCAGGAGATGGTGACAGCAGCGATTACAACTCCATAGAACACAATAATACTTCCGCATTCTGTTTCCGAAACGCCACAGGTAGCGGAAATCTGTCAAAACATGCGTATGGACGGGCTATCGATATTAATTCCCAGCAAAATCCATATGTAACATATAACAACGGCTATGGTAGCTGTGCACACGGAAATGCCCAGCAGTATCTGGATCGATCCAGCGGTCTGCCTCATGTGATCACCCATGATGACATCTGTTATCAGATCTTTACACAGCTTGGCTTCACCTGGGGAGGAGACTGGGGTAATCCAAAAGACTTCCAGCATTTTGAGAAAAGTGCAAATTAGTCTGAAAAAACAGAGAAAAATTTTGGATTGAGATGCTGTGAAAAATATGTTACACTGATTTTATGACTTTTTTTAGAGATAAGATGGATACTGGGAGGAATAGAGAATGGGCAGAATCGCCATTGTGACAGACAGCAACAGCGGTATCACACAGGCACAGGCAGAACAGCTTGGCGTTTATGTGATACCGATGCCGTTTTATATTAATGAAAAAATGTATCTTGAAGGTGTAACTCTCACACAGGAAGAGTTTTATGAGAAGCTTAAGAAGGATGAACCGATCTCCACATCTCAGCCAAGTCCGGCTGATCTCTGTGATCTGTGGGACAAGCTTCTGAGAGATTATGAGGAAATCGTTCATATTCCGATGTCAAGCGGATTGAGTGCATCCTGTTCTACTGCAATGGGACTGGCTATTGATTATAATGGTCGTGTTCAGGTAGTGGACAATCAGCGGATTTCCGTAACACAGAGACAGTCTGTAATGGATGCTAAGATGCTTGCCGAGGCAGGAAAAAGTGCCGCAGAGATCAAAAAGATCCTTACAGATCAGAAACTCGATTCCAGTATTTATATCACACTTGACACCCTGAAATATCTGAAAAAAGGTGGCAGGATCACACCGGCAGCAGCAGCCATCGGAACGGTTCTGAACCTGAAGCCTGTACTTCAGATCCAGGGAGAGAAGCTGGATGCCTACGCCAAGGTCCGTGGCAAGAAGCAGGCCAAACGTGCCATGCTGAAGGCAATGAAGAATGATTGGGAAACACGTTTTAAGGAATACGCATCTGACGGTGAGATGTGTCTTCAGGCTGCTTATACAGGAAATCTGGAAGAAGCAGAAGAATTTAAAAAAGAGATCCAGGAGGTATTTCCGGGAATGGAGATACATATGGATCCCCTTTCCTTAAGTGTTGCCTGCCATATCGGTTATGGTGCCCTTGCAGTCGCATGTTCAAGAAAAGTGACGTTATAAGCATAAAATACAGAAACAAAGATATGAGGAGTTTGAAACATGAAGAAGATTATGGAACAGATGGCGGAAGAACTTTCCGCAGCATTTGAAAAAGCAGGTTATGATCCGTCTTACGGAAAAGTTACTGTTTCCAACAGACCGGACTTATGTGAATATCAGTGTAACGGTGCCATGGCAGGAGCCAAAACATACCACAAGGCTCCGTTTATGATCGCGGATGATGTGGTAGCACAGCTCTCAGACAGCCAGATCTTTTCCAGAGCAGAAGTTGTAAAGCCTGGATTTATCAACCTGGATGTGAAGCCGGAATTCGTTGCGGAATATATGAATAAGATGGCAGAAGATGAGAAGCTTTCCGTTGAAACTGCCAAGAACCCGAAGACGATCATCATCGACTACGGCGGACCAAACGTAGCCAAACCCCTTCACGTAGGACATCTCCGTTCTGCGATCATCGGCGAGAGTATCAAGCGTATCGGACGTTTTGTAGGACATAAGGTCATCGGCGATGTGCATCTTGGAGACTGGGGCCTTCAGATGGGACTGATCATCACAGAGCTGAAACACCGGAAACCGGAGCTGGTATATTTTGATGACAGCTTTACAGGTGAATATCCCACAGAAGCACCATTTACTATCAGCGAACTGGAAGAGATCTATCCATGTGCCAGCGGCAAGTCCAAAGAGGACGAGGCTTATCGTAATGAGGCACTGGAGGCAACACATCTCCTTCAGCAGGGCAAACCTGGATACATGGCTCTCTGGAACCACATTATGAATGTATCTGTAACAGACCTTAAGAGAAACTACGCAAACCTGAACGTAGACTTTGACCTCTGGAAAAAAGAATCCGATGCACAGCCGTACATTCCGGATATGGTAGAGGATATGAAGAAACGTGGATTTGCCTATGAGGATCAGGGTGCTCTTGTTGTAGATGTAAAAGAAGAGAGCGACACCAAGGAGATCCCTCCGTGCATGCTTCTGAAATCTGACGGAGCTTCCCTTTATACGACCACAGACCTTGCTACCATCGTAGAGCGTATGAAACTTTTCCAGCCGGATGAGATCCTTTATGTTGTAGATAAACGTCAGGAACTCCACTTTATTCAGGTATTCCGCTGCGCAAGAAAGACCGGTCTTGTAAAACCGGAGACCAAGCTTTCCTTCCTTGGTTTTGGTACCATGAACGGAAAAGACGGCAAGCCTTTTAAGACAAGAGAAGGCGGCGTTATGCGTCTGGAAAATCTGATCGCAGATATTGATGAGGAAATGTACCGCAAGATCGTGGAGAACCGTAGTGTAAAAGATAAAGATGCCAAAGAGACTGCCAAGATCGTAGGACTTTCCGCAATCAAATACGGCGATCTTTCCAACCAGGCAACCAAGGATTATATCTTTGATGTAGACCGCTTTACTTCCTTTGAGGGAAATACAGGTCCGTACATCCTTTATACCATCGTGCGTATCAAATCCATTCTCAACCGCTATGTACAGGAGGGAGGAGATTTAAGCGCAGGTAAGATCCTTCCGGCAGTTAATGCCAGCGAGAAGAACCTGATGCTTCAGCTTTCCGGCTTTGCAGCAATGGTTGAGAATGCTTTTGAGGAGAAAGCACCCCATAAGATCTGTGCGTATATCTATGAGGTATCCAACGCATTCAACAGCTTCTATCATGAGACAAAAATCTTAAGCGAAGAAGATCAGGCACAGAAGGAATCTTTCCTTCAGCTGCTCCAGCTTACAAGAAGAGTGCTTGAAACAAGCATTGATCTTCTTGGATTCTCTGCACCGGATCGTATGTAAAGTACAGTTTTGAAGATCCAGGTATAAGCATTATAAATAATGACAGCCCGCCAGGATACAGGGACAGGAAGAAAATTTTTTGTCAGCTGTATCCGGCGGGCTGTTTTTTTATTCTGTTTTTATTGGGTAAAAGCTCTTTGCAAAAGAAACATGACATGCTATAATGAAATCCATCCTGAATGAATATGAATCGTACATGTTCGTTTGCGGTTATTTGTCTAATTTTATTTATCTCAAACCGGAATTCACCGGATAATCCCAAACTAATAAGAAATATGATCACAATTATTATCTGACAGAAATGAGAGGAAGGTGATCTGTCTGATCGGAACGATACTGAAAGAACGTTATTACGTTATAGAACGGATTGGACATGGCGGAGGCGGAAGTCTGTATCTGGCCAGGGACATGGAACTCGGTATTTTTCGCGCTGTGAAGGAAATACCCATCATAAAGAAAAAAGAAGTTATGCTAATGCAGCGTCTGGATCATCCTGCAATCCCAAAGATTGTAGATTGTGTGGAAACAGAAGAAGATTGCTATCTGATTATGGAGTATATTAAGGGGCAGTCTCTGGAAGAAATTCTTTGTTCAGAAAAAAATTTTTCCATACAGGAAACGCTTGCAAGAGGAAAGGAGATTACCAGAGTACTGGAATATCTCCATAACCGTAAACCGCCGGTCTGCTACGGAGATCTGAAACCGGATAATCTGATGCTTTCTGAAACCGGGCACCTGTATCTGGTCGATCTTGGAAGCGCCATGTTCGATCATGGAAAAAGAAAACGGATCTGTGAAGGAACGAAAGGATATGCGGCACCGGAGCAGTATCAGGGTTACTTAAGCCCCAGAAGTGATATTTATGCCCTGGGAAAAACCATGGAAAAGCTTTGTGGAAAAAAGAAATGGCAGTGTTTTTTATATCCGGAATTTTTCTGGTTTCTGTTTCGATGTACCAGAAAACAGGAAAAATACAGATATTTGGATATGTCAGCAGTTCAGAAAAGAATCCAGAAACTGGAAATCCGATATCGAACAGTTACCTGGCGAAAACGTTTTCTGGAAGCAGTTGCTGCAGGGGTTCTGATAGGAATATTGTTTCTGACAGCTGGATTACTGAAACGGGAAGAGTTTTCTGTGGCGATTTCAGAAGTAACAGATCTGTATTACGAGGCCAGACAGTATCCGGAAAACTCGGGGGAACAGAAAAAGTACTGTGCAACAGCGGAAAAGAAACTGCAGGATTTAAGCAGGAATTATAGGGAAAAAGAACAGCAGCGCCGTATTGAGCTGTTGCTGGCATGGAATGCGGAGTTTTTGGATGAAACGGAAAAAGCGGCTTTGTATTATGAAAATCTTCTTCTGTATGATGCGGAATATCGTGTGGCTTATGGAGAGTATGGAATGTTTCTTCTTCGAATCGGTCAGAAAGAAGCCAGCCAAAAGCTGTGGAAAGATTACAAAAAGAAAGAAAAAACAGAATTGCTGGAGGAAGACGAAAGCAGGAATCTGAAACTTTGGGAGGAGATCAATGAGAAAAAATGATCAGCGAAAATCGAAAAAAAACGGAAAATCCTGTGGGAGAATCTGTCCTGCTGTTTTGTCGCTGCTGATTTTATGCAGCTGGATGATCAGTTCCATTCTCGTTTATGGATTTGATATGTCGGAGATGAATAGTCTTGATACCGGTGGATTTGATATGGATGTGGGAGAAGGAACCGGACAGCTGCCGGAAGACTGGGAAAAAAGTTATGGAGGAACAGAAAAAAATGACGGTAATGAGAACCGGGAAGATGAAAATCTGATGGAAGATTCCTCTGTTTGGGCAGGAACAGAAAATGGACAGGAGGATTCAGCGCGATGGAGTTCGGACTTCCAGGCAGAAGAAGTACATTCTCCGGAAGAGAACTCTGTGGGAAACGGAAATACTGCAGCAGAAAATTCCGGTGGCAGCGAAGAAAGATACGAATTTCAGGAACCGGATATTCGGGAAAATGAAAATCCGGGGATAACTATTGTGAATGAAGCAAATCTTACGGAAACGCCGGTACCAACAAAAGCGCCAGTGCCGACAAAATCACCGGTTCTCACACAGACATTGGCGGCAAGTCCATCTGCAATACCGACTCCGGGATTAATTCGAAAACCGGCTTCAGGTGCATCAAAAAAAGCAAAGGACCAGAATCCGGCATTATCTTACTACCAGACAGAACCAACAGAAATGCCTGATAAAGAGAAAAAAGAGCAAAAACCAACGATTCATACAAAAACAGATGGCAACAGGATTCAGATAGAAATCCGCCCGGATATTCCGTTTCAGATCCTTTCATTTCGGATCAACGGAAAAGAGTGCGATTTTTACTGGCATGGGAAAAAACTTCTGGCAGAATTACCGGAAAAAACCAGGAAACCCTGGAAAGCAGAACTTCTGGGTTTTGTGAAATCCGGGAAGCTGTATTATGAAAGCATGGACTTAACAGAAAAACAGTGATACAATAGGCATACTTACTGATTTTTTACACAACAGGAGGAATTTATGTATAAGGCAATCTTTTTTGACCTGGACGGAACGCTGACAGAATCCGGAGAGGGAATTACAAAATCTGTACAGTATGCACTGGAGAAACTTGGTGTTTCAGCGCCGGATCTGGAGCCGCTGAAAGTTTTTGTGGGACCGCCACTTCTGGATCAGTTTATGAAATATGCGGGATTTGATAAAGAGACAGCGCAGAAAGGAATCGAATACTACAGGGAACGGTATTCCGAAAAAGGAATGTATGAGAATACAGTTTATCCAGGCGTGGAAAATGCCCTGGCGGAGCTGAAACGCCGTGGCTACCGGCTGGCAGTAGCTTCTGCGAAACCTACTTTTTATGTAACACAGATCATGGATCATTTTAATCTGAGCCGTTATTTTGAAGTGATCGCGGGAACAGATCTCAATGGGCCGAAAGTTTCCAAATCCCAGGTGATCGAGGAAGCTCTGGAGAGAATGAATCTTTCCGATCACCGTGACCAGGTGATCATGGTGGGAGACCGGGAACATGATATTCTTGGAGCCAGACGATGTGGGATCCAGTGTGTGGCGGTATCTTATGGATATGGCAGCAGAGAAGAACTGGAAGCGGCCCAGCCTCTTCAGATCGTAGCTTCTGCAGATGAGCTTCTGAATTTTTTCGACTGACCCCTCTGCATAGACAGAATATTTTTCGACTGGTGTGGAGGGAACTTTATCCGGTAGGAATCCATTATCTTATCGGACAGATCCTGGGAAGTGCCGTGCTTCTCTGGCTGGTGGATCATGTCAGCAACGCACAGGAATCCTATTACAGTTATACTCTGGTGATCACCGGACTTACCGGAGTGCTGGTTATGTTTCCGGCAGTATATTTTTACCGGAAAGACCGCATAGGAAGGCTGATCGGTGGGTTAACTTCTATTGAAGAGCAGAGGCTTTCTGTTCCTGAAATGCTGCTTCTTCTCGGGGCAGGAGCAGGATTTGCCCAGTATGCCAATGTGCTGGTGGCGATCTTGCAGAACTGGATCTCGTCCAGTTACGGGGAGACCATGACGAAGATCACTTCAGGGAAAAGCCTTTTTATGATGGTCTTCTGGATGGGAATCGTAGCGCCTGTCGCGGAAGAAATGATCTTTCGCTGGCTGGTTTATCTCAGGCTTCGGGATCATTTTTCCGTACTGGTTTCCGCTGTGATCTCTGCCGCGTTTTTCGGGATCTATCATGGAAATGTCCTGCAGGCTGTGTATGCGTTTATCCTGGGAGCTCTTTTTGCGTGGTTTCTGGAGATGGGCGGCAATAAGTGGACCAGTGTGCTGATGCATATCGGGGCCAATACCTGGATCCTTATTTTCAGTGAATATGCCCAGACGCTGGTGGAAAAAACAGGAGCAGGAAGTCTTCTGATGATCTATGGGATCTTCGCAGTGGTGATGATCGGAGGATATCAGTATTTTGTACGCAGAGGAGAAAAGCGTGGTTACCGGGCTGTTTAACCAAATCAAGCAAGTAGCGAAGCGGATTGCGAATATCCGCTTGACCCGAATGGGGATTGCAAATATCCCCCTGACCCCGGATCAGACAGGGTGAAATATAAATAACTGCTTCGCAGAGAATCTGTAGTGGGATCATAGTAGAAGTGATGCCGCTGCAGATTCTTTTTTTATGAAAAATACAGGAAGTCTTTTACGGGGAATAAGTTTATACAGATTTTATATTTATTTAAGAAACCATTTCTTGTACATGTTTCTATCCCGTGCTATCATAAGTGTATTAAAAGAATTAATACACTTAATACACGGATTACAGAGAAAGGAGCGTCGTATGTTATTCTTGGACTATCAGGACAGGCGTCCCATCTACGAACAGATTGTAGAAAAATTCCGGATGCTGATCCTGTCAGGAGCTGTGGAGCCATCTTCCAAGATGCCGTCTGTGCGACAGTTGGCCGTGGAATTATCCATCAATCCCAATACCATCCAACGGGCATATATGGAACTGGAGCAGCAGGGGCTGATCTGCCCGGTGAAGGGAAAAGGCAGTTTTGTTACAGACAGCAGCAGGATCAGGCAGATTGGTATGGAAGAAACCTTAAGCGAGCTGAAAGAGATCGCAGAAAAGGGAATGGCTCTGGGAGTAGGGGAGGAAGAAATGATCGGTGTGATCCGCTCATGCTATAAGGAGGGAAACAATGATTGAAATAAAAAACTGCAGCAAAGCTTTTGGCAAGATACAGGCAGTAAATAAGGTAACCATGGATATCGGGGAACGGGAGGTTTTTGGACTGATCGGTTCCAACGGTGCGGGAAAAAGTACTCTGCTCCGTATCATGGCCGGGATCATCCGTCAGGACAGAGGAGAAGTGCTGATGGATGAAGAAACGGTTTTTGAAAATGAACGGATCAAAGAGCATTTTTTCTACATCCCTGATGATGCATATATTCCGGCAAACTACAATGCTCTGGACATGGCAGAATTTTACCGGTGTATTTATCCGGGATTTCAGCAGGCACGTTTTGAGACAATGATGAAGCAGTTTCATCTGGATGGAAAACGAAAAATCAACACTTTTTCCAAAGGAATGAAGAAACAGCTTCTGGTGATCCTGGGAATCAGTACAGGAACGAAATATCTGTTCTGTGATGAAACCTTTGACGGTCTGGACCCGGTAATGCGCCAGGCAGTAAAAAGCATTTTTGCATCGGAGATCATGAGTCGTGAATTTACGCCGGTGATCGCTTCCCACAATCTCCGTGAGCTGGAAGATATCTGCGATCACATCGGGCTTCTTCATCAGGGAGGAATTCTCCTTTCCAGAGATCTGGAGGATATGAAATTCCACATCCATAAGATCCAGTGTGTACTTACTGACAAAAAGAAAGAAGAAGAATTAAAGAAAGAGCTGGATGTTTTGAAAACAGAGCATCAGGGCTCCCTGCTGCTTATTACTGCAAGGGGAACAAGAAGAGAGATCATGGAGAAGATACAGGCAAAAAATCCTCTTTTCTGTGAAGTGCTCCCACTGACTCTGGAAGAAATATTTATCAGCGAAACGGAGGTGGCAGGCTATGAAGTCAAAAATTTATTCCAGTGAATATATGAAATCTTCTTCTAAAGGACAAAGGTGGATCCCGGCATTTGCCATGATTGCATTTCTCCTGGCATTTCCGGTAGCGGAACTTATGTTGATGGGAAAATGGAATGAGCGCAGTTATACTCAAAGTCAGCTTTCCTATCTGTATTCCAGCCTGTGGAGCAGTGACTTTCTCACAATGGGAGCAGTTGTGGCTGCGGTAACAGCATTTTTTGCAGCAGTAAGCGGCTTCTGGTATCTGTATTCCCCGAGAAAAGTGGATTTCTATCACAGCCTTCCGGTAAAGCGAAGTGCACTGTTTCTGCACAGAGTATTCCTGGCTGTTCTTTATTATCTGGTACCATATGTGATCATGGAATTTGCTGCGGTATGCATCGGGGCAGCCAGAGGATATTACAGCCTTTCCATCATGAAAAAGGCGCTGATACTGCTGGTGATCCATCTCCTGATGTATCTGCTGGTATATTTCTCCACAGCGCTGGTGATCGCCTGCACCGGTACCATGCTGATGGGAGCACTTGCATGGGCAGGGCTGTTTACCTACAGTATCATTCTGGCAGCGATGCTGCAGATAAGCGGACATTTATTCTTTGATACCTGGTACGAAGGCAGTTACGGGATCCTGGCAGCAGTGCGGGACCTGGGCTCTCCCCTTATGGTGATCGTAAGCTTTATGGATAAATACAGCAGCGGGAACTATGGAAAACAGTTATTGATACTGATCTTTGTGCTGCTGCTTATGGCAGTATTATCCTGGATGGCATTTTGCAGGCGAAAATCAGAGAATACCGGAAAAGCACTGGTATATACCTGGATGGAACCGGTCTTAAGTGCTCTGATCACAATACCATCCGGACTGGGTATTGGTCTGATCTTTTATATGATCCCGGAAGATTCATCCAAAACAGCATGGTGGATCTTCGGAATGATACTGGGAACGATCCTGGTCCATGGAGTTCTGGAAGTGATCTACGAAATGGATTTTCGCAGATTTTTCCGCAGAAAAGTGCAGCTTATGATCTTTGGAGGTGTTGTGGCGATCTGTGCGCTGACCATGAAAATAGATCTTCTGGGATATGACAGATATTTTCCGGCTTATGACAATCTTCAGGGAGTTGTGGTAAATGTATGCAATCTCTCATATACTGAGCAGCTTTGCAATGTGGAAAAAAAAGAAAATGGAATCTATAAGATCCGGTATACTGCTACCTCAGACAATAGTTCCGGTCTGCTGGATCAGCCGGTGATGAAAAGTAAAGCATTGTATAACAGTCTGAAGGATATCAGGCTTCAGAATGAAAAAGGAAAAAAATCAGGAAGGCGCATGTATGTGCGTTACATAAATAAACAAGGATTCAGTGTATGCAGAAGCTATAGTGTATCTTCTGCACAGGCGCAGAATCTTATGGAAGCCTTGTATGACGAGCAGACATGGAAAGAAGACAGATATTCATTTTTCCAGCTGGACAAACAGTATCTGAAAGAGGTCACCGGTATTTTCTGTGACGGAGATATTCATTCCTTATTTGAGAAAAATGCAGAGAAGCGTCAGGCACTGGCAGAGGCGCTGAGAAAGGACATTTTGGAAAACGGCGGTCAGACAGTAAAAGACCAGCCATGTGCAATGCTGATGTTCGATTATGCGGGAATTCCGTCAGAAGGATACATGGATGAATGGGGAATGAATGTACCGGCTGTTCAGGAAGGAGAGAGGGTGTCTACCTCCGTTCTGGTGTATCCGGCATATAAGAGAACACTTGCAATTTTGGAAGAAACAGGATATCCTCTTTCCATGGATGAGCTGTCTGTTGAGTATATTGATGTTTATTACTTCAGCTCCGAAGCTGCCGGCGAAGATGATGAAGCTTTTTCCGACACTGAGCCCCTTTCGGATCTTGAAGAAACAGAGAACGGTTATAAAGTCCGTTACGATAAAAAGGAACAGCTGGAAGCTCTGAAAAAATGTATCCGTCCATCACAGCTGGTAAACGGATGGACTATCTGGAATGCAGATGTCACAATGGAAGTGGTTCTGGAAGGACAGGAGAGCACCGGCGGGGATTCCGGACTTTATATGACATTTGCCGGTGAGATCCCGGATTTTATCAGAGCAGATGCAAAGGCAGCCCATGTAACAGAATGGGAGGTAAATGATTAATGGAAAAACCAGTCCGGCTGGATAAATTTCTGGCAGATGCCGGCGCAGGTACAAGAAGCGAGGTAAAAAAATACATACAGAAGGGTCAGGTGCAGGTCAATGGAAAAACTGCGAAAAAACCGGAGCTGAAAGTATCGGAAGAAGATCAGGTGGTTATGAACGGGCAGGAGATCCATGCTGCACCGGAATATGTATACTATCTTTTTAACAAGCCGGCAGGCTGTGTCAGCGCAACGGAGGACTCCAGAGATAAAACGGTTCTCGACTATATTGAAGAAAAAGACAGAAGAAAGGGACTTTTTCCGGTAGGGCGTCTGGATAAAGATACAGAAGGATTCCTTCTGATCACAGACGACGGTCCTCTTGCACATGAGCTTCTTTCTCCGAAAAAGCATGTGGATAAGATCTACTATGCAAAAGTATCCGGGAAAGTGACAGAAGAAGATGTCGTGAAGCTGGCAGAAGGCGTGGATATCGGGGAAAAAGATCTTACACGACCGGCAAGGCTGGAGATCCTTTCTACCTGGGAGTCCGGTACAGAATCTGCAGAAGCCGGTAAGAACTGGGAATCTGAGATCCGACTTACCATCCACGAGGGAAAATTCCATCAGGTAAAACGGATGATGGAGGCACTGGGAAAAAAAGTAACTTATTTGAAAAGACTATCCATGGGGCCGCTGGCGCTTCCTTCAGATCTTCCGACAGGAAAATATCGTTCGCTCACCGAAAAAGAGCTGGAGCTTCTGAAGTCTGCCGGAAACCGCTGAAAAACAGAAAAAAATTGGAAAAATCCCCTTTACATAAGGGGATTTTCTATGCTATAATTCAGAAGTTGCAAAAATAAGCACGCACGGCGATTCTATAAGGATGGTGCCCTACGGTGTGAGGATGGGTCCAGAGAGAAGGCGACCTGTGCGGAAGAATTTAACCAAAAAGGAGAAAAGACATGAGCGTTATTTCAATGAAGCAGCTTTTAGAGGCAGGTGTTCATTTCGGACATCAGACAAGAAGATGGAACCCTAAAATGGCTCCGTACATCTACACAGAGAGAAATGGTATCTATATCATCGATCTTCAGCAGTCTGTAGGAATGGTTGACGATGCTTACAATGCAGTAGCAGACATCGTAGCTAACGGTGGACACATCCTTTTCGTAGGAACTAAGAAACAGGCTCAGGATGCTATCCGTACAGAGGCAGAGCGTTGTGGAGAGTTCTATGTAAATGAGAGATGGCTTGGTGGTATGCTTACAAACTTCAAGACAATCCAGAGCCGTATCGCAAGACTGAAAGAGATCGAGGCTATGGAAGCTGACGGAACATTCGACGTACTTCCTAAGAAAGAAGTTATCGAGCTTCGCAAAGAGCTTGCTAAACTTCAGAAGAACCTTGGTGGTATCAAAGAGATGAAGAGAATCCCGGATGCTATCTTTATCGTAGATCCTAAAAAAGAGAGAATCTGCGTACAGGAGGCTCATACACTGGGAATCCCGCTTATCGGTATCTGCGATACTAACTGTGATCCGGAAGAGCTTGACTATGTGATCCCGGGAAATGACGATGCTATCCGTGCAGTAAAACTCATCGTTTCCAAGATGGCTGACGCTGTTATCGAGGCTAAGCAGGGAACTGCAGAGGCAGATGGCGAGATCGAGGCTGAGTCTGAGGAGTTTGCAGCTACAGAGGAATAATTCGTATAAACAGAATATTTCAGGAGGAAACGAACAATGGCTATTACAGCAGCACAGGTAAAAGAGTTAAGAGAGATGACTGGCGCCGGAATGATGGATTGTAAGAAAGCTCTTACAGCTACAGAAGGCGATATGGATAAAGCAGTTGAGTTCCTGCGTGAGAAAGGTCTTGCTACAGCACAGAAGAAAGCAAGCCGTATCGCAGCAGAGGGTCTTTGCAAAACTCTGGTAACAGAGGATGGAAAGAAAGCAGTCGTTGTTGAGGTTAATGCTGAGACAGACTTCGTTGCAAAGAACGAGAAATTCCAGGGCTATGTTGCAGATGTTGCAGCACAGGCACTTAACACAACAGCAGCTGATATCGATGCTTTCCTTGCTGAGGCATGGGCACTTGATACAACTAAGACTGTAAAAGAGGCTCTTGCAGCTCAGATCGCAGTAATCGGCGAGAACATGAACATCCGTAGATTTGCTCAGGTTGAGGAGCAGAACGGATTCATCGCTTCCTACACACATATGGGTGGAAAGATCGGCGTTCTTGTAGACGTTGAGACAGACGTTGTTAACGATGCAGTGAAAGAGATGGCTAGAAACGTAGCTATGCAGATCGCAGCTCTGAAACCGCAGTACACAAGCGACAAAGAAGTAAGCGCTGAGTACATCGAGCATGAGAAAGAGATCCTTATGGCTCAGATCCAGAACGATCCGAAGGAGTCCCAGAAACCGGCTAAGGTTATCGAGGGAATGATCACAGGACGTATCAAGAAAGAGCTCAAAGAGATCTGCCTTCTTGACCAGACATACGTAAAAGCAGAGGACGGAAAACAGTCCGTTGCTAAATACGTAGAGCAGGTAGCAAAAGAGAACGGCGCTAAGATCCAGATCAAAGGCTTCGTTCGCTACGAGACAGGCGATGGTCTTGAGAAGAAAGAAGAGAACTTCGCTGAGGAAGTTGCAAAACAGATGGGTAAATAATCCATTAACTTAAGTTTTCATTATATTATTTTAATAAGTCTGAATTTAAGTATTTAAAGGCCCTGAAAGCCGATGGTGTAGATTGATAACAGTCAAAGTCATCGGTTTTCTTTATCCAAATATCTTGGACACTCTGTCAAATATATTCTCTGGTTCTTCCAGCCACATCAAAATAAGTATGCTCATGCATTGACAGAGATAATCGATACTTTCAAAACGCCTAAATGTCACGGCCTGCGCCTGTTTCCGCTTATAATTCCTCACTATTTGTGCCGCCAGCCAAAGGCGGCGGAATGGAGATTTTTATGAAATATACCCAGGATAATGGAAAAATTAAATTATGTGAAACTGATAATATGGATCATCTCGTGCGGTTAACACAAGCGTTGAATGAAAATAATATTCTTTACGAAACGAGATTGAAAAAAAGAACATTTATCAATAATCTTTTTTTCTTGATTTTTTATCATACTTTTGCATCGGGAATTGATCATAAGAATGAAACAACATGTATTTATGTACTAGAAAAAGATTTTGCTGCTGCCCAAAAAGCAATAGTAAACTGCAGATAAAAAAATTCATCTTCCAAGGCACAGGCTCTGTGTGCTGGCCATCGGTCATTGCCTGCGTGCCTGTTTGTCAACCAAAGCCTGAGAATAGTAATACGACGATTGCCTGCCAGTAATTAATATTCCGCATGGAATGAGTAAAATAAAAATTCCGCTTTACAAATAACAGATAAAGTATTAAAATAAACAAAAAGATATCTTCAGGGCAGGGTGTGATTCCCTACCGGCGGTAGAGCCCGCGAGCCGAAAGGCATGATCCGGTGAGATTCCGGAGCCGACAGTACAGTCTGGATGGAAGAAGATGATAGTACAGTTGATTTTTGTATGAATGAATGTAGTATCAGAGCTCTGAGATGGTGATCCATTTCAGAGCTTTTTATGTAGGAAATCAGACATTCATTTATCGATCAGATGTAACAGATCAATTCCACCCTGCAGATATTTCTGCAGGATTTTTTTGTATCTGGTACATCGTTTTCGAAATAAATATACCACTCACTTGTCTGTGAATCCGATTGCACAGGGCTAAAAGCCTCGGCGTACCAGAGCGTGTTTGAAAAATCATTCCTGCAATCTGCACGCCCCACTTTGCGGTATATTTTGCCCGAATTCAGTTGCCGTAGCCCGCTACGGCGCCCTCATCCGGACAAAATCTCCCACAAATTGTGACGCACATCTTGCAGAAAGCCTTTTTCAAACACGCTCTAGGCAAAGAACAGGAATAAGAAAGAAGGAATAAAAATGACGGATCAGGAATATATGCTTCGAGCGATCCAGCTGGCTAAAAAAGGAGAAGGTTGGACGAATCCCAATCCGATGGTAGGGGCAGTGATCGTAAAAGATGGAAGGATCATCGGGGAAGGCTATCATAAAAAGTATGGAGAACTTCATGCAGAACGTAATGCTATTGCTTCTCTTACAGAATCAGCAGAAGGTGCGGTGATTTATGTTACGCTTGAGCCTTGCTGTCATCATGGAAAAACACCTCCATGTACGGAAGCGATCATTGAACAGAAGATAAGAAAAGTGGTGATCGGTTCCCGGGATCCGAATCCGAAAGTGGCGGGAAAAGGTGTACAGATGTTAAGGGAAGCCGGTGTAACAGTAGTTGAAGATTTTATGAGAGAAGAATGTGATCAGCTGAATCCGGTGTTTTTTCATTATATTACTATGAAGACTCCTTATGTAGTGATGAAGTATGCCATGACACTGGATGGGAAGATCGCAACGAAGACAGGAGCATCAAAATGGATCACCGGAGAAGCGGCACGAAAAGAAGTACAGCATATGCGGCATCAGTACATGGGAATTATGGCAGGCATTGGAACTGTGCTTGCAGATGATCCGATGTTAAACGTCCGGGTAGAAGGATGGAAAAGTCCTGTCAGGATTGTGTGCGACAGTAAGCTCAGGATCCCGCCGGACAGTCAGATCGTAAAAAGTGCGGAAAAGTACCGGACGATCGTGGCTTATGCAGATCAGAAAAATACAGAAGAAAAAATAAAAATATTACATACCATGGGAGTTGAGACCATTTACTGTCCAGATGAAAAGAATCAGATAGACCTTAAGAAGCTAATGACAGATCTTGGAAGCAAAGGCATTGACAGTATTCTCCTGGAAGGAGGCGGTACGTTAAATGACAGTGCCCTGCGAGCCGGAATTGTAAAGGAAGTACAGGCTTTTGTGGCACCAAAGCTGTTTGGCGGTGTGGCCGGGAAGACACCGGTAGAAGGTATCGGAGTTGAATTCCCGTCTGAAGCAGTGGAACTGAAATATACAGATATCTGCCAGATTGGTGAGGACATCCGGATAAGATGTCAGGTGTGTGAGAAAAAACAGGAGGAATCATGTTTACAGGAATCGTAGAAGAGAAAGGAAAAGTCCGTTATATACAGCTGACAGGAGAATCAGGGATCCTGGCAGTGAAAGCCCGGAAGGTCCTGGAAGGAACAAGGATCGGTGACAGTATTGCGGTGAATGGTGTGTGTCTGACAGTTACGTCGATCCAGCCGGACGGATTTACCGCCGATGTGATGGCAGAGACTATCAGAAGAAGCAGTCTTGGAAGCTGCAAGGCCGGAAGCCAGGTAAACCTGGAACGTGCAATGGCTGCAGACGGCAGGTTCGGAGGACACATAGTAAGCGGCCATATTGATGGGACTGGCGTGATACGTTCCATGCTCCGAGAAGAAAATGCCATCTGGGTATCAATTGAGACATCGCCACAGATCTTGCATCTGATCGTGGAAAAAGGATCCGTTTGCATTGATGGGATCAGCCTGACAGTTGCAAGGGTTGATGAAGCTGGTTTTCAGGTGTCGGTCATTCCACATACAGGAGAAGAAACCACCCTTTTGGAAAAGGTGCCGGGGGATCTGGTTAATCTGGAAAATGATGTGATCGGAAAATATGTAGAAAAACTGCTTGGCATCAGAAAAAATGAAGAAGAGAAAAAAGAATCCGGAATTACGATGAAGTTTCTTGAAGAATTCGGGTTTTAGAACAGGAGGATATACACTATGTCACAAAATTATCAGTACAACACAATTGAAGAGGCACTTAGGGATCTTAAGGAAGGAAAAATAGTTCTGGTCACAGATGATCCGGACAGAGAAAATGAGGGAGATCTGATATGTGCGGCAGAGTTTGCGACCCGGGAAAATATTAATTTCATGGCGACTTATGCAAAGGGTCTTATCTGTACACCGATGAGTGCAGAAATTGCGGCGAGATTGAATTTTCCGCCGATGGTTGCTGAGAACACGGACAATCACAGTACAGCATTTACCGTGGCAGTGGATCACGCAGATACAACCACCGGTATCTCTGCGGCAGAACGCTCCTATACCATTATGAAGTGTGTGGATGATCAGTCAAAACCGGAGGATTTCAGAAGACCGGGACATGTATTTCCGCTTATTTCCAGAAAAGGCGGGGTTCTGGTACGAAATGGCCATACGGAGGCAACAACAGATCTTATGAGACTTGCCGGACTGAAAGAATGCGGCGTGTGCTGTGAAGTTATGAAAGAAGATGGCACTATGATGCGTACATCACAGCTATGGGAAATGGCAAAAGAGCATAACCTTACATTTATTACGATCCGTGATCTGCAGGATTATATAAGAATACATGAAAAGCATGTAAAGGAGGAAGCAGCTGCAAACCTCCCAACGCAGTACGGTGATTTTAAAATGTATGGCTATATCAATGACATTACAGGAGAGCATCATCTGGCACTGGTAAAAGGTGATCTAGGAGATGGTGAGGATGTGCTTTGCCGTGTACATTCGGAGTGCCTGACAGGAGATGCATTCGGATCGCTCAGATGTGACTGCGGCTTGCAGCTGCAGACAGCGATGCGCCAGGTAGAGGCGGAAGGCAGAGGGATCATTCTGTATATGAGACAGGAAGGCAGAGGAATCGGACTGATCAACAAGATCAAAGCTTATGCGCTTCAGGAACAGGGATACGATACCGTGGAGGCTAATGTGAAGTTAGGGTTTGCACCGGATCTCAGAGAGTACTGGGTCGGGGCACAGATACTGTCAGACCTTGGTGTGAAATCATTAAGATTACTGACCAATAACCCGGATAAAGTCTATGGGCTTGGTGAATTCGGGCTGAAGATCAATGAGAGAGTACCTCTGGAGATTCCGGTACAAAAATATGACCGGAAATATATGAAAACGAAGCAGGAAAAGATGGGTCATATTTTTAAGGAAATAAATTTATAAAAAACAGCAAATAGCAGGAGGAAGAAAAAATGAGACAGATCAATTTAGTAGAAGGAAAAGTAGTAGCACCGGAGGGAATGAAAGTTGGTATCGTTGCAGCGAGATTCAATGAGATCATTGTGAATAAATTATTGGGAGGGGCAGTCGACGGACTGGTAAGACATGGAGTAGGAGAAGAGAATATTACTGCAGCATGGGTGCCGGGAGCATTTGAGATCCCGCTTACAGCACAAAAAATGGCACAGTCAGGAAAATATGATGCAGTTATTTGCGTGGGAGCTGTCATCCGTGGAGATACTTCACATTATGATCTGGTGTGCAATGAATCTGCCAAGGGGATCGCACAGGTTGAACTTGCAACAGGGATCCCGGTCTTATTCGGAGTGATCACGACTGAGAATATCGAGCAGGCTATTGCGCGTGCAGGAAGCAAAGCGGGAAATAAAGGCTATGACTGTGCGTTATCTGCGATCGAGATGGTCAATCTGATGAAGCAGCTCTAAAAGACAGGAAAATAAATGATGACAAAAACAATCATATTCGATTATGATGGAACGATCCATCATACCATTGGAATCTATGAACCGGCATTTCGTGAAACCTATCAGTGGCTGACAGAACAGAAGGCTGCAGAAGAACGGGAGATAGGCTCGGCGGAAATTGCCGGCTGGCTGGGATTTAACAGTAAGGAGATGTGGAATACATTTTTGCCGGAGCTGGATCAGAGCTATAAAGAGCAGGCGAGCAGGATGGTAGGAGAACTGATGGTCAGACAGATCAGGAAGCATAAGGCAGTGTGGTACCCGGGAGCAGAGGAGATGCTTACAGCCTTGAAGAACCGGGGATATCATCTTGTGATCTTAAGTAACTGTAAAGCTTCTTATCGTGAGGCGCACTGGAAGGAATTTGGGATGGAACGATGGTTCGATCATTTTTATGACTGCGAATCGTATGGATTCCGTCCAAAGACAGAAATTGTGCAGGAAATCATCCGGGAATATACAGGCCCTTATCTGGTGGTCGGAGACAGGAGGCAGGATCTGGAATGTGCCAGAGCCTGCAAAAGCCCATTTATAGGATGTCTGTATGGATATGGTGAGAGCGGGGAGCTGAACGGAGCAGATCGTCTTGCAGAACATATAGAGGATATACCACAGTTGGTGATATGAGGATGAGTTCAGCTTTATCCGAAAGTAGAAGCTGTACACTGACAGAAGGCATAGGACTGACGGGAACGGCATAAATATTATAAAAATCCGAAGGATCCTGAAATATGATTTCCCTCAGTCTATGTATGATCGTAAAAAATGAAGAAGCAGTTCTTGAGAGGATCTTGAAGCCGGTTTCTCAGATGATGGATGCGATCCTGATTGCAGATACCGGTTCTTCAGACAGAACAAAAGAGATCGCGGAGCAGTATACGTCGCAGGTGTTTGATTTTCCCTGGTGTGATGATTTTTCTGCTCCGCGTAATTTTCTTCTGGAAAAAGTCCGCACCGATTACTGGATGTGGCTGGATGCGGATGATGTCCTGGATGAAGAAAATCTGGAAAAACTGAAGAGTCTTAAAGAAACTCTGGATCCCGGAACAGATGTTGTAATGATGGAATATGCGGCAGGGTTTGACCAGAGCGGGAGAACAACATTTTCTTATTTTCGGGAGCGGATAATGAAAACATCCAGAAATTTCAGATGGAATGGGGCAGTTCATGAAACTGTGATTCCGGAGGGAAATATCATTTATTCAGATGTGGTGATCTGGCACCGGAAATGTGGAAAAGGTGATCCGGACCGTAATCTCCGCATTTATGAAAAAATGCTGGCAGGAGGAGAAAAGCTGGAACCCAGACATCAGCTTTATTATGGGAGAGAACTGTATTATCATCAGCGATATCCGGAGGCAGAGGCTGTGTTGGTGGAGTTCCTGAAAAATCCGTCCGGATGGCTGGAAAATAAGATCGATGCCTGTTTTGTACTTGGACAGTGCTACCGGAAAATGGGAGAGAAAAAGTCCGCACTGGAAGCTTTTTTGTACAGTCTGACTATGGATGTGCCGAGGGCGGAAATCTGCTGTGAGGTCGGTAAGATCTTTCTGGAAAGAGAGCTGCCCAGACAGGCTGCCTACTGGTACGGGCAGGCGCTTACTGTGCCTTCAGATAAGAAAAAGGGTGGATTTTTTATGGCTGAGTATCATGGGTTTGTGCCATATATGCAGCTTTGCGTTTGTTATGATAAAATGGGATGCCCGGAGCAGGCATTCTTTTTTCATAAGAAAGCAATGGAGCTGAAGCCGGAAGATTCGGGAGTATTGTATGACCAGAAATATTTCCGGGAAAAATATGGTCTGGCATAAAAAGAAAGACATATTTATTATATTTTCCTGGCAGGGTACAGGCTTGCGGGGATCCTATGCACAGGTAAAAGCTGTTGTCATATACTGTAGGGAAAGTTATTTTCCTATGAGGTGATCGAAGAATGCTGTTCAGGCATCGAAAACGTAAGGAAATGGAAATGCAGCAGGACAGTCATGAGGATTTGTCCTGTATGTCCTGTTATGGAAATCATAGTTCCTGTGGATGTGACAGATGTGGAACAAGAGGCTGCCCAGGCCCTGTGGGACCTACAGGACCAACCGGCCCCAGAGGCTGTCCGGGAGTCCCTGGCCCTATGGGCCCGCAGGGGCCGCAGGGGGAACCGGGAATACAGGGATATACGGGAGCCACGGGTCCGGCAGGAGCAACAGGTCCAGCCGGAGTCATCGGTCCGACGGGAGCAACGGGAGCCACGGGTCCAGCGGGAGCAATGGGTCCGACGGGAGCCACCGGTCCGGCAGGAGTAATGGGTCCGGCAGGAGCAACAGGGGCAACAGGAGCAACAGGAGCCACGGGTCCGGCGGGAGTCATCGGTCCGGCTGGAACAACGGGAGCCACCGGTCCGGTGGGAGCAACAGGTCCGGCTGGTGCAATCGGAGCCACTGGCCCAGCGGGAGCAATCGGCCCAACAGGAGCCACTGGTCCAGCAGGAGCAGCCGGAGCCACCGGTCCTGCCGGAACAGTAACCCCGGCAGCTGCTGTTGGAAATGCAACAACGGTAGATGATATTGTGGAGGATTTTAATGCACTTCTTGCAAACCTTCGTGATGCAGGACTCCTGGAAAGATAGTGAAATGATAAACACACGTTACTGTGCGGCTGCGTATTTTATGCAGCCGCTGCATATTCTCCATAAAAATATTTCATTGTAGCTTTCCGACGAAAGGTGCTATAATATTCTTATGTAAGTATGAACATGGGGGATGAAATCGTGAAAAAAAACAAGTATGAGATCGATATGTGTAATGGGTCGATCATGGACAAGCTGATTTCGTTTTCACTGCCGCTGATGCTGTCCGGTATCCTGCAGCTGATGTTCAATGCAGTGGATATCGTGGTAGTGGGACGTTTCAGCGGAAGTGAGGCACTGGCGGCAGTAGGCTCCACTACCGCACTGATCAATGTGTTTACCAACCTTTTTATCGGAATCTCTCTTGGTGCCAATGTGCTGGCAGCCAGATTTTATGCTTCCGGTAAGGATGAAGAAATGTCAGAAACAGTACATACATCGATCCTGCTGGCTCTGATCAGCGGAATCATCATGGCATTTCTGGGAGTGATCTTTGCCAGAATCTGCCTGGAGCTGATGGATACGCCGGAGGATGTGATCGATCTTTCCGCTCTTTATATGCGTATCTATTTTCTGGGAATGCCGTTTTTTATGCTGTATAACTATGGCGCAGCAATTCTGCGTGCAGTGGGAGATACCAAGCGGCCGTTGGTCTTTCTGATCATTTCCGGCTGTGCCAATGCGCTTTTGAATCTGTTTTTCGTGATCGTGTGTCATTTAAGCGTGGCCGGTGTGGGAATCGGAACGGTGATCTCTCAGCTGATCTCCTGCATTCTTGTCCTTCGGTGTCTGTATCAGACAGAGGGAAGCTATCAGCTGCGTTTTTCAAAACTGTCCATAAAGGGAGAGTACCTGAAGCAGATCTTCCAGGTGGGACTGCCTGCCGGGATTCAGAGTACAGTGATCAATTTTTCCAATGTACTTCTTCAGTCTTCTGTAAACTCCTTTGGTTCCATTGCTATGGCAGGATATACAGCAGCCAATAATATTTTTGGATTTCTGTATGTGTCCGTGAATTCGGTTACCCAGGCATGTATGAGTTTTACCAGCCAGAATTACGGTGTTCGGAAACCGAAACGTATGGACCGGGTGCTGGTGGATTGTCTGATCCTGTCCTTTGTGGTGTCCTTTGCCATGGGATGTGGAGCATATTTCTTTGGCCCGCAGCTTCTGAAAATCTATACGGAAGATCCGGAGGTTATCCAGTGCGGAATGGAGATCCTTGCCTATACCACAGTTACTTATTTCCTCTGCGGACAGATGGATCTGTTTCCGGGAGCACTGCGTGGAATGGGACGCTCCGGTGTGCCGATGATCCTGTCTATTATCGGAACGGTCGGCCTTCGAATTGTGTGGATCTTCGGAATCTTCCCGGTTCACAGATCATTGAAAGTACTGTTTATTTCCTATCCGGCATCCTGGATCATTACGATCATCATGCAGGTGACCTGTTTCTGGTTTGTAAGGCGGAAGGTGCACAGACAACTTTTGGGAGAGAATGCAGAATAAAAACGAATACACAGAATATCAGAGAAAGCGGATAGAATTCCGCTTTTCTGTGTTTATGGGGAAAAATAAAACATGTCAGCTCATGTCCATTTTGCAAACAGGAGACATTGGAGCTGAAAAATAAAGAATATGGAGGAAACATGGAATTATTAAAACCTGATTATTACGACGAATTTACCTGTATTGCAGACAAATGCACCATCAGCTGCTGCAGGGAATGGAAGATCAACATAGATGATGAAACCTACAGAAACTGGAAAACCATCCAGCCGCCGTCAGAGGTGCCTGGACACAGAAGCTGCCTGCAGGCCTATACCATGAAAAAGGACGGCAGCCGGATCATGAAGATGACGGAAGAGCACGACTGTCCTTTCCTGGCAAAGAACAGACTGTGCTATCTGGTAAGTGCTTATGGGGATTCGATGCTTTCAGAGACCTGCCAGATTTTTCCAAGGGAGATCCATGAATTTCAGGATCATAAGGAAGCGACCATGATGCCCTGTTGCCCGGCTGTCCTGGACATCTGGAAGGAGAAGAAAAGAATCGCTTTTCCGGAAACTCCAAAAGAAAAGGAACAGCCGCTTTTTCTTGTGCGCCGGAAGGTTATGGATCTTATAATGGATCCTGAAAAAACACCGGAGGAAATCCTTCTTGAAAGTTTTTATGTTCTGAAGGAACTTCACCGGAACATGCCGCTTACCACAGAGCTTGTGGAAGATTATTTTTCAGAGAAAACGATTCGCCAACTGGAACATGCTATTAATGAGATAGAGCTGCCTGTTCTGGATACCATGGACGAATGCAATGAACTTTTGCAGGACCTGGCTGTAAATTACCGGAAAGAGGGACTTTACCGGAAGTATCTGGAGCCGGTGACGGAGTTGGCGGAGGAATTATCGGAAGAGTATGAGGAAGAGGAAATGACGGAAGCCTGGGAGGATTTTTACCGGGAACTTCGTGCATATGAAAATCTTCTCCGAAGCTTTCTTACCAACGAAGTATATTCGGATCTTCTGACATCAGAAGGAGATCTGGAAGATGCCCTGGTTCATATGCAGTGGATCGGTATGGAATATGCCACCATTCGCCAGGCTGTTTTTCTCCGGTGGCAGAAAGAGGGACGGGGAGCACTTCCCTACGAAACACTCCGGGATTATATGGTGGTGATCTCCAGAATGACCGGATATGAGGAAGAAGATATCCGGGAATATCTTGAGAACAGTTTTGAAGAACTTCTGTGGGAGTGGGGATATTTTGCGCTGATCACAGGAAAATGACTTTATAACTTGAAGTTATATTAAGTATTAAAAATATACATTTTAATTATATGACGTTTTGTGTTAGAATATAGGACGAAAAGGGTAACAGAGGAATGTTAACCCGGAAATGGATAACAATCAGAAAGGAACTTGTTTTATGGATAAGGGAACAATTTTTAAATTTCATAATGACCTCGATACCGATCAGATCATTGCATCCCAGTACCTGCTTCTGCCGAATCTGGATGAGATGAAGAGTCACACATTTGAGTCACTGGATCCGGATTTTTCCAAGAAGGTGAAACCGGGAGATTTTGTAGTGGGAGGAGAGAACTTCGGATGCGGATCTTCCAGAGAACAGGCACCGGGCGTTCTTAAGGCACTTGGAGTAAAGGCAGTCATTGCGAAATCTTTTGCCCGTATTTTCTTCCGTAATGCCATCAATATCGGACTTCCGGCAATTGTCTGTAAGGACCTCCCGGATGATGTGAAGACCGGAGATACCATGGAGCTTCATATGTCCGAGGGAACAGCGGTTGCCAACGGAAAGACTTATTCCTGCACAAAACTGCCGGAATACATGCAGAATATACTGAATCAGGGAGGACTTATCGCTTCTCTGAACCGTGAGGAGGAATAAGAGATGGGAATGACGATCGCAGAAAAAATCATCGCGGCAGCAGCCGGTGTGGACAGCGTAAAACCTGGAGATATCTATACAGTTCAGCTGGATCATCTGATGAGCAATGACGGAACCACACATCTGACTGTTGACATGTACAACAACAAATTAAAAAATCCACATATCGCAGACACAAAGAAACTGGTATTTATCGTAGACCACAACGTACCGTCTGACAGCCCGAAAACAGCAGCGTCCCAGAAAAAAATGAGAGATTTTGCAAGAGAGAACAACATTGATTTCTGGGAAGGAAAAGGCGTGTGTCATCAGATCATGATCGAGAATTATGTCCGTCCGGGACAGCTGATCTTTGGTGCAGACAGCCATACCTGTTCTTATGGAGCACTTGGCGCTTTCGGTACCGGTGTAGGATGTACAGACTTTCTTTATGGAATGGTAACCGGAACTTCCTGGGTTATGGTACCGGAAACTGTGAAATTCAACCTGACAGGGAAACTTCCTGAGGGTGTTTATGCAAGAGATCTGATCCTTACCATTATCGGAGAGATCGGAGCAAACGGATGTAATTATCAGGCAATGGAGTTTACCGGCGAAGGCGCCAAAACATTAAGCATCAGCGACCGTATGGCTCTCTGCAACATGGCTGTTGAGGCCGGTGCGAAGACCGGAATCTTTGAGGCAGATGACAAGGCTCTGGAATATCTGAAAGAGCATGGCCGTGAACCAAAAGCTGTATATCACAGCGATCCGGATGCTGTTTACGCAAGAGAGTACACCTTCGATCTTTCCAAAGTACGCCCGGTTGTAGCGAAACCGGACTTCGTTGACAATGTAGTTCCGGCTGAGGAAACCTGCGGTATCAAGATCAACGAGGCATTTCTTGGCTCCTGTAACAACGGCCGTATTGAAGACCTCCGTGTAGGCGCAGAGGTGATCAAGGGTAAAAAAGTTGCAGAAGGCGTTCGTTTCCTGGTCGTTCCTGCAAGCCAGACCATCTACCGCCAGGCATTAAAAGAAGGCCTGATTGATATCTTCATGGAAGCAGGCGCTATTGTGATGAACCCGAACTGCAGTGTATGCTGGGGAAGCTGCCAGGGTGTGATCGGTGAGAACGAGGTTCTTATCAGCACCGGAACACGTAACTTCAAGGGACGTGCCGGACATCCGAGCTCCAAGGTTTATCTGGGATCTGCGGCAACGGTTACCGCATCTGCCATTGCAGGTGAGATCGCAACTGCAGACAGAGTATAAAAACCTCAGAAAAGATATTCAGGAATAAACAGGAGAATATACATATGGAAGCATTTACAGGAAAAGTGTGGGTACTGGGCGATGATATTGACACCGATATCATCATTCCGACCGAGTATCTGGCGCTGAAAACCATTGACGATATGAAACAGTACGGATTCAGTCCCCTTCGCCCGGAGCTGGCAGGACAGATCCAGAAAGGTGACATTATTGTAGCAGGAAAGAACTTCGGCTGCGGTTCCTCCAGAGAGCAGGCACCGGAGATCATTAAAGCACTGGGCGTACAGTGTGTTATTGCGAAATCTTTTGCCCGGATCTTTTTCCGCAACTCCATCAACAACGGCCTTCTTCTTATCGAACAGCCGGATCTTCACGACAATGTGAAAGAGGGAGATGAAGTTACAGTTGTGATGAACGAGCATGTAGACCATAACGGAAAACAGTACCCGATTGCTTCTCTTCCGGAGAATCTGATGGATATTATTCAGGCTGGCGGACTTGTAAAAGCCATGCGTAAACTGAACGGTCTGGACTAAGACGGAAAGGAGAGAAATAATGGGTGAGACGATCATTGAGAAAATTATCAGACATAACACAGGCAAAGCAGTAAAGCCTGGCGATATCGTGACGGTCAATGTTGACAGAGTGATGATCCATGATATCTTTATTCCGTTTGTAGCGGACAAATTCGAGGAGATGGGCTTTCAGAAACTATGGGATCCGGACAAAGTTGTTCTGATCTATGACCATCTTGTACCTGCAAGCCAGCAGGACGACACCAGACATTTCCATGTGGGAGATGCTTTTGCAGCCAAATATGGTATGAAAAACGTGCACAGAAGTGACGGTATCTGCCACCAGTTGATGACAGAGGCCGGTTACGTAAAACCTGGCAATATCGTATTTGGTACAGATAGCCACACTACCACTTACGGATGTGTCGGTGCATTTTCTTCCGGTATCGGATATACAGAGATGGCCAGCATCCTGGGAACAGGAACCATGTGGATCAAAGTTCCGGAAACCATTAAAGTTGTGATCGACGGAGAACTTCCGGAGAATGTGATGTCCAAGGATATCATCCTCCGCCTGATTGGCGACCTTCGTGCAGATGGTGCAACTTATCGTGCACTGGAATTTTCCGGAAGCACCATTGAGAACATGTCTGTGGCAAGTCGTATGACCATGGCAAACATGGCGATCGAGGCAGGTGCAAAATGTGCACTTTTCACACCGGATGAGAAGACTGCCGCTTACTGTGAGACAGAGCTTGATGAGTTCCAGAAGAGTCTTGTAGGCGATGAGGATGCCGTTTATATGAAGACCATGACTTATAAGGCAGAGGATTTTGTACCGGTTATGGCTTGTCCGTCACAGGTGGACAAGATCCGTGATGTCAGCGAGCTTCAGGGTGAGACCATCGATCAGGTATTTATCGGTTCCTGTACAAACGGACGTCTGGAAGATCTGATGGCAGCAGCAGAAGTCCTGAAGGGCAAAAAAGTTGCAGACTTTGTAAAACTGATCGTAACTCCTGCAAGCCGCAAGATCTACCGTCAGGCCATTGAACTTGGTATTCTGGATACGCTTGCTGAGGCAGGTGCCATCATCACACATCCGGGATGCGGACTTTGCTGTGGAAGAACCGGCGGAATCCTGACAGACGGGGAGAAGGTTGTGGCAACCAACAACCGTAATTTCCTGGGACGTATGGGAACTTCCAAGGTTCAGATCTATCTGGCATCTCCGAAAACTGCAGCAGCCTGTGCGATCGCAGGTAAGATCGTAATGCCGGAATAAGCAGCAGAAGATCCGTTCGGAAATACTGCTGACAGAAACATAAAAAAGAAACGTATGAAAGGACAGATTTTCGCGAGGAGTGGCAGTCTGTCTTTTTTTACCGGTTCAGGCGGATCCTGGATAAATTATTTTTACAGAAGAGGGGGATTCGTTGTATTATAATAACAGCCAATGTGACAACATAACATATAATACATAAGACTCGAGGGATAAGGGTATGGAGAAAAAATCAACCATCAGTAAAAAGACACTGAAGATCATACTTGGGATCTGTATTGCCGCAGCAATCCTGGCTGTGGCCGGGTTATTTGGCTACACATACATGGCAGATCACAACACACTGGGCCGGAAAATTTCCGTGTGGGGAGTGGAGGTTTCCAGGCTGGACGCAAAGCAGGCAGAAGAAAAAATTGCTGCGGAATTTGAAAACCGGCCGGTATCTTTTCAGGAAAATGACAAGGAGGTTTACAGCATGACGCTCAAAGATCTGGGGTACAGCCTCAATGAGGAAGATCTTCTGAATAAGCTTACAGACCTTCAGAAACAGAGAGAAGAGAACCGGAAGATTTTTCCAAAGGAAGAAAACGTAAATCTGGAATGCCAGATGGAGGAAGATGAGGAGCAGGAAAAACAGGCTCTGGATCTTTCCAATTTCGGAACGGAAGAAAGAAAATCTTCCACCGATGCATCCATTCAGTACAATGAGGAGAAAAAAGAATTCATCCTTGTGAAACAGGTACAGGGCACGGAGATTGATCCGGATAAACTGGAGACCACCGTGGACACAAATCTGAATGCGGCATTTGATACAGCTCTTCTTGGAGATACAATCACAATCCCGTTGAACAAACATGTATATATCAGCCCGGCAGTGACAGCAACAGAAGATATGGAAAATAAAGTTACAAGTCTGAACAGTCAGCTGAAAAAATACCGGAGTACTACAGTTACATACACATTTGGAAGTGAAACGGTTGTGCTGGATGCAGACACCATCAGTTCCTGGCTGAAAGCGGAAGGTGAGACCTTGACTCTGGATGAAGATGCCATCAAAACCTATATCAGCGATCTTGCCAACAAATACAATACCATTTATGTTCCCCGTACTTTCCATACCTCAACGGGAACGGACGTGACCATTGAGGGGAATGAGTATGGATACCGGATCGACCAGGACGGAGAGTACGCACAGCTTGTGGAAGATCTGAAAAGTGGTACTGCAGTTACCCGTGATCCCGTTTACAGCAAAACCGGTTATCAGAGAAACGGAACTGACGATCTTGCAGGCAGCTACATAGAAGTCAGCCTGGATGCCCAGCATCTGTGGCTTTATAAAGATGGAAAGCTTGTGACAGAAACGGATATTGTCAGCGGAAAACCGGTGAAGGGCCGGGAAACATACCGTGGTGCATGGCCCATTGCCTATAAGGCAAGTCCTTTTAATCTGACCAGCGCGGAATATGGATATGATGTAAAGGTCAATTACTGGATGCCTTTTGTCTACGGACAGGGCCTTCATGATGCTTCCTGGCAGTCTTCTTTTGGGGGAAACCGGTATAAGACCAACGGAAGCCACGGATGTATCAACCTGCCAAAGGATCAGGCGGCACTGATCTATGAGACGATTGATGCGGGATACCCGATCATTATTTACTGATTGAAAAAGAAAACAGTCACCTGGTCTAAAGCCGGGTAATCTGGCCGGATGAGTCAGATAGACTGAGATTATATTAAAAAAGCTTCGGAGAAATCCGGAGCTTTTTTATGCCACAGGAAATTACAACACCGTGTCAGTAATGAGAAGAATTTTCAAAAGTGTGTTAAAAAAAACACAAGAAATTACCGGAAATGACTTGTAGAAATAAGAATATCGTGTTATGATGGTTCAAGAAATCGAGCTAATACACTTCTTAATTGCGGAGGAAGAGTGTTTTACCTCTTTTATTTGAGCACTTTTAAGAAAAATTCTCAAGTAAGTGTTAGTCAGGTTTCCTTTTTTTATGTATATATTGTTAAAAAATAAACAATATTTAGATAAAAAAGATGCATTTAAACCGTCAGATTTTAGACTAAGAAAGGATAATGAAAAGTATGAAGTACAGTTATTATCCGGGTTGCACCCTGAGAACAAAGGCCAAAGATCTGGATGAGTATGCCAGAGCCAGTGCCGCAGCCCTTGGGTTTGAGCTTGAGGAGATCGAGGACTGGCAGTGTTGTGGTGGTGTTTATCCGCTTGGCACAGACGAGATCGCCACAAAGCTTTCTTCCGTCCGTGCGTTAAACCAGGCAAAAGAAAAAGGCCAGGATCTGGTGACGATCTGTTCAGCCTGTCATCATGTGATCAAGCGTGTCAATGATGATATGAAAAATGTGGAAGATATCCGGACCAGAGCCAACAATTATATGCAGCTGGAAGCTCCCTATGAAGGAGAGACAACCGTTCTCCATTATCTGGAAGTTCTCCGGGACAGAGTCGGTTTTGATAAACTGAAAGAAAAAGTAGTAAATCCTTTTACCGGAAAGAAGATCGGAGCCTATTACGGATGTCTGCTTCTGAGACCTGGAAAGATCATGGCATTTGATGATCCGGAAAATCCAAGGATCATGGAGGATTTTATCCGTGCCCTTGGCGCTGAGCCTGTGATCTATCCTTACAGAAATGAATGCTGTGGAGGATATATATCCCTGAAAGAAAAAGAAATGTCACAGAATATGTGTGAAAAGATTGAAGAAAGCGCAGCAGGCTTTGGTGCAGATATGCTGATCACTGCCTGTCCGCTCTGCAAATACAATCTGAATAAAAATTCCGGAAATAAAATGCCGGTTTACTATTTTACAGAGCTTCTGGCAGAAGCCCTTGGCGTCAAAGAGGAGGTGGCAAAATGAGAGATAACCATTCTGCTGCGGAAAAAATAAAGGAGATCAGCGGGACCAATCCTCTGAAATGTATGAAGTGTGGCAAATGCTCTGCTACCTGCCCATCCTTTGACGAGATGGATATCAAGCCTCATCAGTTTGTGTCCTACGTGATCAATGAAAATATCGAAGCACTTGTAAATTCAGCATCCCTTTGGAAATGCCTTTCCTGTTTTGCCTGTGTGGAGCGCTGTCCGCGAGACGTAAAACCCGGAAAGATCATTGACGGGGCAAGACAGCTGGTTGTTCGGGAAAAAGGCGGAGACTATCTTTCACCAAATGAAATTCCGGAGCTTCTTGATCCGGAGCTTCCTCAGCAGCTGCTTGTAAGTGCGTTCAGAAGATACAGGAGGTGAGAAAGTGCAGAGAATCGGTGTATTTGTCTGTCATTGCGGAAGTAATATTGCCGCTACGGTAGACGTGAAAAAGGTTGTGGAGATCATTGCAAAAGAGCCAGGAGTTGTCCATGCAGAAGATTATCAGTATATGTGTTCCGAAGCAGGACAGTCCAGGATCCAGGAAGCTATCCGTGAAAAAAATCTCACAGGAGTGGTTGTCTGTTCCTGTTCTCCGCGTATGCATGAGGCAACTTTCCGTAAAGCAGCGGAAAAGGCCGGCCTGAATCCATATATGGTGGAGATCGCAAACATTCGTGAGCATTGTTCCTGGATCCACAAGGATATGCAGGAGGCTACGGAGAAGGCAGTGATCCTTGCAAGAGCAGCAGTAGCAAAGGTAAATTTAAACGCTCCTCTTCAGCCGGGAGAAAGCCAGGTTACAAAGAGAGCCCTGATCATCGGAGGCGGTATCGCCGGAATCCAGACGGCTCTTGATATTGCCGATGCAGGCTATGAAGTTGATATTGTGGAAAAAACGCCAAGTATCGGCGGAAGAATGTCACAGCTTGACAAAACCTTCCCTACTCTGGACTGTTCCGCATGTATCCTTACCCCGAAAATGGTAGAGGCTGCAGCTCATGAAAAGATCAATATTTATACATACAGTGAAGTAGAAAAAGTTGCAGGTTTTGTAGGAGATTTTACTGTTGATATCCGCAAAAAAGCGCGAAGTGTCAACATGGACAAATGTACAGGCTGTGGAGTCTGCCAGGAAAAATGTCCTTCCAAAAAGATCCCAAATGAGTTCAACAGAGGGTTGAACAACCGGTCAGCTATTTATACTCCGTTTGCACAGGCGATTCCAAATGTTCCTGTGATCGACAGAGAGCATTGCCTGAAATTTAAGACAGGCAAATGTGGTGTCTGCTCCAAAGTATGTCAGGCAGGAGCCATTGATTACGATCAGCAGGATGAGATCGTAACACAGAAATACGGAGCAATCGTGGTGGCAACCGGATTTGATACCATCAAGCTTGACAAATATGATGAATACGCATACAGCCAGAGCAAGGATGTGATCACATCTCTGGAGCTGGAGCGTATCATGAATGCTGCAGGACCTACAAAAGGACATCTTGAGCGCCTTTCCGATGGAAAAGCACCGAAGGAGATCGTATTTATCCAGTGTGTTGGAAGCCGTTGCTCCGATGACCGTGGAAAGCCATACTGTTCCAAGATCTGCTGTATGTACACAGCTAAGCATGCCATGCTGATCCGTGATAAATATCCGGATACCAATGTGACGGTATTTTATATTGATGTCCGTACACCTGGTAAAAACTTCGATGAGTTTTACAGAAGAGCAGTTGAGCAGTATAACGTAAACTACATCAAAGGTCAGGTAGGAAAAGTAATTCCGCAGCCGGATGGAACACTTCTTGTTCAGGGCTCGGATCTTCTTGATAATAAGCAGATCTTCAAGAAAGCAGATATGGTAGTTCTTGCAACAGCCATTGAACCGAATCCGGATGTACGTAAGATCGCTACCATGCTTACTGCAAGTATTGACACCAACAATTTCCTTACAGAAGCCCATGCAAAGCTTCGTCCTGTAGAATCACCGACAGCAGGAATTTTCCTTTCCGGTGTATGCCAGGGACCAAAGGATATCCCGGAGACAGTTGCCCAGGCAGGAGCTGCGGCTGTAAAGGCCATAGGGCTTCTTGCAAAGGATAAGCTGACCACCAATCCATGTACGGCAAAATCCGACGAGCTTCTCTGTAACGGATGCTCTACCTGTGCAAATGTATGTCCTTACGGAGCGATTTCCTATGAGGAGAAACAGGTCAACGATCACGGTATCCGTGAGACAAGAAGAGTTGCGGTTGTCAATACAGCACTTTGCCAGGGCTGCGGTGCCTGCACAGTAGCCTGCCCGTCAGGAGCCATGGACCTTCAGGGCTTCTCCAACAGACAGATTATCGCGGAGGTGGATGCAATATGTCGATAGAAACAAAGGAAGAATTCAGACCAAAGATCGTGGCATTCTGCTGTAACTGGTGTAGTTACGCCGGAGCAGACCTTGCAGGAAGCAGCCGTTTGAGCTATCCGGCGGATGTAAAGATCATCCGTGTTCCATGTTCCTGCCGTGTCAATCCCATGTTCATCCTCCGTGCCTTTGAAAAAGGAGCCGATGGTGTGATCATGTGCGGATGCCATCCGGGAGACTGTCATTACAGTACCGGAAACTATTATGCAAGAAGACGTATGACCCTTCTGTTTTCAATGCTGGATTATATTGGTGTGGAAAACGGAAGAACACGTGTGGAATGGGTATCTGCCGCAGAGGGCGTGAAATTTTCACAGACTATGAATGAGTTTGTTGAGAAGATCCATTCACTTGGTAAAAACGTGAGATTGGAGGATATAAGATGCAGGAGCTGATAAAACGTGCAAAAGAACTGCTTGCAGATGGCACGGTAGTCCGGGTTCTTGGGTGGAAAGCCGGAGATCTTGCCTTTAATCCGGAACCAGCCTATTTTGAAACACCGGAATCTCTGGAGGATTTTGTCTATGATGGATTCTGCGGTGCCAATTTAAGCAAATATATGATCGAAGCTTCCAAGCTGGAAGGAAAAACCATGGTCTGTCTGAAGCCCTGCGATACATATAGCTTTAACCAGCTTTTGAAAGAGCATCGTGTAGACAGAGAAAAAGCCTATATCGTAGGTGTTGGCTGTAAAGGAAAGCTGGATATTGAAAAGATTCGCAAAATGGGGATCAAGGGTATCCGGGGAATTTCCGGAGCAGAGATTACCGGAGATGCAGAGACATTGACTGTGGATACTGTTTACGGAGAAAAAACCTGTGCATACAAAGATGCCATGCTGGAACGCTGCCATGTATGTAAAGGAAAAGAGCATAAAATTTACGATGAACTGATCGGTGAGTCAAAGGAGACAAAGGACGCTGACCGTTTCGCAGAAGTTGAGCGGATCGAGGCGATGAGTCCGGAAGAAAAATTTGCATTCTGGCAGAGCGAGCTGAGTAAATGTATCCGCTGTAATGCCTGTCGTAATGTATGTCCGGCCTGCAGCTGCCGCAAATGCGTTTTTGACAGCAACAAATTCGACAGCGCCCAGAAGGCAAATGTGGATTCCTTTGAGGAAAAAATGTTCCATGTGATCCGTGCCTTCCATGTAGCCGGAAGATGTACGGACTGTGGTGAGTGCAGCAGAGTCTGCCCGCAGGGAATTCCCCTTCATCTGTTTAACCGTAAGTTTATCAAGGATATTGATGCGTTTTACGGTGAGTATCAGGCAGGCGAGGATGCGGAGTCAAAGGGTCCGCTTACCAGCTTTACCTTTGAGGATGTAGAGCCAGGGATCGTGGCAGAAAGGGGATAATGTATGTATAAGATCGCAGTAGAAAATCTGCCGGCATTATTCCGGAAAATTGCCGCAGACCAGGAATTATATTTACCGGTAAAGGTAAGTGAGCAGGTGAACTTCAAGGCATGGAGCGAGGATGCAGAAGTTTCCCTTGAAACACTGAAAACCGTGAAATCACCGAAGGATGCTTTTTTTCCACAGAGTGAAAATCTCTATACCTGTAAAAAAGATGGGAAAAATATCAGCATTGAACCTCAGGCGCTGAAAGACCAGAATTTTGTCGTATTCGGAATGAGAGCCTGTGATGTACAGGGTGTGAAGGTTCTCGACAATGTGTTCCTTGGGGATCCGGTGGATACTTTTTACCAGGCAAGAAGAGAACATGGAACTATCGTAGCTCTTGCCTGTCATGAACCGGAGGAAAGCTGTTTCTGTAAAGTATTTGGCATTGATGCCGCAGATCCGGAAGCAGATGTTGCAGCCTGGATCATCGAGGGAGAGCTTTTCTGGAAGCCTCTCACAGAAAAGGGAAATGCTCTGACAGAAGCTGTGAAGGAGCTTTTGGCAGATGCTGATGAGACAAAGGTAGAAGAGGAGAAGAAGGCGATCCGTGATATTATCGAGCTTCTTCCATATACACATCTTTCACTGGAAGGATGGGCGCAGGAAGAATACATGGACCGTTTCAATTCTCCTGTATGGGAGAAACTGTACAAGCCTTGTCTTGCCTGCGGAACCTGTACCTTCGTATGTCCGACCTGTCAGTGCTATGACATTAAGGATTACGACACAGGGCACGGTGTTCACCGTTACCGCTGCTGGGATTCCTGCATGTACTCTGATTTTACCATGATGGCTCACGGAAACAACCGTACCAGCCAGATGCAGAGATTCCGTCAGAGATTTATGCATAAGCTTGTTTATTATCCGTTAAATAATGACGGCATGTTCTCCTGTGTTGGCTGCGGCCGCTGCGTGGAGAAATGTCCGGAATCTTTAAATATCGTAAAAGTTATCAAGGCCTTTGAAAAACAGGGAGGTGAAAAGAATGAGTGAATGTACCTGTCATAAAAATTATACACTGGATACGCTGATCCCCAAGGTTGGCGTGATCACAGATATCCGTCAGGAGACACCGGATGTAAAAACCTTCCGTGTGGAAGCTCCGGAGGGTGGAAAGCTTTTCGAGCATATGCCAGGACAGTGTGCCATGGTCTGTGCACCGGGAGTCAGTGAAGGTATGTTTTCCATTACTTCTTCTCCGACTGTAAAGGATTATCAGGAATTCAGCATCAAAAAATGCGGATCCCTTACCGATCATCTCCACAGCCTTCAGGTTGGAGATGAGATCGCAGTCCGCGGACCATACGGAAATCATTTTCCGGTGGAAGATAAGTTAAAGGGAAAAAATCTCCTGTTCATCGCAGGTGGAATCGGTCTGGCACCTCTCCGTTCCGTGATCAATTATGTGCTGGATAACCGTGAGGATTACGGAACAGTAGATATTCTCTATGGTTCCCGTTCCGCAGATGATCTGGTGCAGCTTAAGGAAATCCAGGAAGTATGGATGAAAACAGAAGGTGTAAATGTATATCTTACCATTGACCGCGAGCAGGAAGGCTGGGACGGTCATGTAGGATTTGTTCCGAATTATCTGAAGGAGATTGGTTTTGATACCAATAAGACCGCTCTGGTCTGCGGCCCGCCGATCATGATCAAATTCGTTCTGGCAGGACTGGAAGAGCTGGGCTTCTCCAGAGATCAGGTATATACCACACTGGAGCTTCGTATGAAATGCGGTGTCGGAAAATGCGGCCGCTGCAACATCGGAGACAAATACGTCTGCAAAGACGGCCCGGTATTTAGGTGTGATGAGGTTGATGAACTGCCTAATGAGTATTGATAAGCAATGAGCAGTGCACAGACGTTGATAAAAACAGATGCGTCATGCTTGCATGTAAGCAGCTGTTTTTATCGGCGGCTGTATAGGGCGAACGCCCTCAAGCGAGATGAAGCGAAGCGGAATCGAGCCTGGCACTGCGGTGTACGGTTTGAATAAGTAAAAGAAAGGACTGGTAATCTCAAATGGAAAATAATATGGTAAACGTATATTTTTTCGGTAAAAAATACAGCGTTCCCGGTGATCTGACCATTATGACAGCTATGGAATATGCCGGTTATACATTAAAAAGAGGATGCGGCTGCAGACACGGATTCTGCGGTGCCTGCGCGACCATCTACAGGATCAAGGGACAGAATGAGCTGAAAACCTGTCTCGCCTGTCAGACACAGGTGCAGGAGGGAATGTATGTGGCAAGTATCCCGTTCTTCCCTACAGACAAGAGACTTTATAATATAGAAGATCTTAAGCCGAACCAGCAGGTAATGATGGAGCTTTATCCGGAGATCTACAGCTGCATCGGATGCAATGCCTGCACAAAGGCCTGTACACAGGACTTAAATGTCATGCAGTATATTGCATATGCTCAGAGAGGCGAGCTTGAAAAATGTGCAGAGGAATCCTTTGACTGCGTAAGCTGCGGCTGCTGTTCCGTAAGATGTCCGGCAGGAATTTCCCATCCGATGGTAGGCCTTCTGGCAAGACGTCTCACCGGAAAATATATTGCGCCGAAAAGCGAGCATCTGGAGAAACGTGTGGAAGAGATCCACGAAGGTAAATTTGATGACATGATTGAGCAGATCATGCAGAAGCCGATCACAGAGATGCAGGAACTTTACAACAGCAGAGAAATCGAGAAGTAGGAGGGCGTAAAACATGTATGCACCATATCCAGAAAATATGATGGAATCCATCAAAAAGGTAGAGGCTACAAGAGCGGAGCGTATGGCAACAGAGCCAAGACGTCTGAGTGCAGATGAGAAAGATGCTCTTCTCAAAAAATTCCATCCGGATTATAACCCGGATGCATTTGCAGAGATCAAGGTAGGACCGAACAAGGGACAGAAAGCACCACTGGAACTGACAAAAATGCTCCATTCAGAAAGCCGTCTGCTCAACGAAAAAATCGATCTTACAAAAATCGATTATGATGTAGATGTACTGATCATCGGCGGTGGTGGAGCAGGATCTTCCTGTGCCATAGAGGCCCACAACGCAGGTGCCAACGTTATGATCGTTACAAAGCTCCGTATCGGTGATGCCAACACCATGATGGCAGAAGGCGGGATCCAGGCAGCAGATAAAGAAAATGATTCCCCGGTACAGCATTATCTGGACTGCTTTGGAGGCGGACATTTTGCCGCAAAACCGGAGCTTGTAAAAAGACTGGTAATGGAGGCGCCGGATGCGATCAAATGGCTCAACGACCTTGGTGTTGAGTTTGATAAAGCAGAAGACGGAACCATGGTCACTACACATGGCGGCGGTACCTCCAGAAAGAGAATGCATGCTGCAAAGGATTATTCCGGATCAGAGATCATGCGTACTATCCGTGATGAGGTCTTAAATCTTAAGATCCCGGTAGTGGAATTTACATCCGCTGTAGAACTTCTGAAGGATGAAAAAGGTCAGACTGCCGGTGCAGTCCTTCTCAACATGGAAACCGGAGACTATTCCGTTGCAAGAGCAAAAACAGTTGTAATTGCAACCGGTGGTGCAGGAAGAATGCATTATCAGGGATTCCCGACCTCCAATCACTACGGAGCAACTGCTGACGGACTCGTACTTGGATACAGAGCGGGCGCTTCCCTTCTTTACCAGGATTCTATCCAGTATCATCCAACAGGTGCGATCTATCCGTCACAGATCCTTGGTGCCCTGGTAACAGAGAAGGTTCGTTCCGTTGGTGCACAGCTTGTAAATGCAAACGGAGAAGCTTATATCCATCCGCTGGAAACCCGTGACGTAAATGCTTCCGGTGTTATCCGCGAGTGTGAGGAAGGCCGTGGCGTTGAAGTTCCAGGTGGACGAAAAGGTGTATGGCTGGATACTCCGATGATCGAGATCCTGGGCGGTGAGGGAACTATCGAAAAGAGGATCCCTGCCATGTTCCGTATGTACATGAATTACGGCATTGATATGAGAAAAGTCCCGATCGTGATTTACCCGACCCTTCATTATCAGAACGGCGGACTTGAGATCAACGGAGACGGCTTTACAAAAGAAATCCCGAACCTTCTGGTTGCAGGAGAGGCAGCAGGCGGAATCCACGGAAGAAACCGACTGATGGGCAACTCTCTTCTTGATGTAATTGTATTCGGACGAAATGCAGGTAAAAAAGCAGCTGCCAAATGCAAAGAGGTAGAGCTTGGAACTATGAATCTGGATCATATCAGAAAATATGAAGAGGAACTGAAAAATGCAGGAGTTGATACAGGAGACGTATCTCCTATGCTTCTGCCGAAATATGCCCGCCACGAACGTTAAGTTAAAAATATGTTATGATAATAAAAACATATGAGATAAGCGAAAGGAGTCTATTATGAGAGAAATCGAAGTAAGCAGACTTACAGAGGTTATCGAAAAACTCTGTATCGAAGCCAATGAACATCTCCCGGAAGATGTGAAGGATGCTATCAAAACCTGCCGTGCCTGCGAGGACGGCGAGATCGCAAAAGGTGTCCTTGATAACATTATCGAGAATTTTGATATTGCGGACAGTGAGAATGTTCCGATCTGTCAGGATACCGGAATGGCATGCGTATTCCTTGAAATTGGTCAGGATGTCCACTTTACAGGCGGAGATTTAAATGATGCCATCAATGAAGGTGTACGCCGCGGATACGATAAAGGTTACCTGAGAAAATCCGTTGTCAAGGATCCGGTACGCCGTGGAAACACAGGTGACAATACACCGGCTATGATCTATACAGAGATCGTTCCTGGAGATCAGGTGAAAGTAACTGTAGGACCAAAAGGCTTCGGAAGCGAGAATATGAGCCAGATCCGTATGTTCAAGCCATCTGCAGGCCTTCAGGGAATCAAGGATTTCATTCTTGAGGCTGTAGAAACTGCAGGTCCGAACCCATGTCCGCCTATGGTAGTTGGTGTTGGTATCGGAGGAACTTTTGACAAATGTGCACTTCTTGCAAAGAAAGCGCTGATGCGTCCTCTGAATACAGAGAACCCGGATCCTTACTATGCAGATCTTGAGAAAGAGATGCTGGAGAAGATCAACAAGCTTGGTATCGGACCTCAGGGCTTTGGCGGAAAGACCACAGCTATCGGTCTGAACATTGAGACTATGCCTACTCATATCGCTGGTATGCCATGTGCAGTTAACATCAACTGCCATGTAACACGTCATAAAACGGAGGTGCTTTAATATGGAAAGAAGAAAGATCACACTGCCTCTGACAAGAGAGCTGGCAAGAACTCTCCATGCAGGCGACCAGGTTTTATTGACAGGAACCATCTATACATCCCGTGATGCAGGTCACAAGAGAATGTGTGAGGCCCTTGCAAAAGGAGAAAGAATTCCTTTTGACCCTACAGATGCTACCATTTACTATGTAGGTCCGACTCCGGCAAAACCAGGCGAAGTCATCGGCTCCGCAGGCCCTACAACCAGCGGCCGTATGGATGCTTATGCACCGACCATGATGTCCGTAGGTGCCAGAGGAATGATCGGAAAAGGTGCCCGCCTTCCGGAAGTCGTAGATGCAATGAAAAAATATGACGGCGTATATTTCGGAGCCATCGGCGGTGCAGGTGCACTTCTTGCAAAATGCATCAAAAAAGCAGAGCTTATCGCTTACGAAGACCTTGGAGCAGAAGCACTCCGCAAGCTTTATGTGGAAGACATGCCGCTTGTAGTTATCATTGACAGCGAGGGAAATAATCTATACGAAGAGGGGCGTGCAGAGTACCTGAAAGACCACGCAGAATAATCTTTTGCTCTACAATATGATATTGTGATATATTTCAAAAAGGAATAAAAAGGATAAAAGTCCGACAGTAAATGCTGAAGATCCGTGCAGAAGCATTTATTGTTGGACTTTTTAATTTAACCGAAACTGCTTCGGATGTAAAAGTGTAATTTGATTTCAAAATTGGAAATGGCTGAGCTAAAAACAAGAGATACTTTGCAGAGCGGGGAATTTTACCCAGATTTACGATAAATTTAACCATAAACACGGTTGACATACCCGGCCGGGGACGTTATAATGGCCGGGTTGAAAAAAATATTTTAAGAAAAAAGGCAGGTGAACAGAATGGACAGTTGTGATTCTCATGGGCGAAGTTGTAGCTCTCGGAATGGAAGATGGAAGGCGCAGAGAGGGACGGGATTGTTCCATTCTGTTTTAATAGTGTCATAATATACATTTTTTCATTCTTCTCATTCTGAGAATTCATACAGTAAAACGGACGTATATTATTTCTTTCCGTTTTACATTCAAATCCCAAGGAAACACAATCGAAAATCAAACAGCACATAGACATGCTTTAACATGTCTGTTTTTGGTGTGCGTGTTTTGTGCGAAACTATGTGAGGAGGATGAGAAAATGACAAAAAGAAATCAGGATTTTTCAAAAGATATTCTGAGTCTGATCCGAAGCAGTGTTTCTCCGGCAGTTTTAAGTGAAAGGCTGCAGGATTTCCACGAAAACGATCTGGCTGAAGTATTAAGAGAATTAAGCACTGCGGAGCGCAGCAGACTATACCGTATCCTGGAAAGCAGTATGCTGGCAGATGTTTTTGAATATCTGGAGGAAGAAGAAACTGTACAATATCTGGAAGAGATGGATGTAAAAAAAGCGGCAGCCATTCTTTCCAAAATGGAAACCGATGCCCTGGCAGATGTTTTAAAGCAGATCGATAAAGAAAAACGCAAGCTTCTGATCCAGCTTCTGGATGAACAGGTGCGGAAAGATATTGAAATGATCCGCTCCTTTGATGAGGATGAGATCGGAAGCAGAATGACAACGAATTGCATTGTGATCCGTGAAAACCTGACCGTAAAGCAGGCCATGAGTGAGCTGGTTTCCCAGGCGGCAGATAATGATAATATTTCTACGATCTTTGCAGTGACGGACAGAGGGGATTTTTATGGAGCTCTAGATCTGAAGGACCTGATCACAGCAAGACAGGACCATCCTATGGAAGAGCTGATCGTAACTTCCTATCCATATGTGTATGGTACTGAGCAGATCGACGACTGTATGGAACGGCTGAAGGATTATTCTGAAGATTTTATTCCTGTATTGGACGATGACAATCGTTTCCTTGGAGTGATCACATCCGCAGGGATCATCGATCTGGTAGACGATGAGATGGGAGAGGATTATGCAAAGCTGGCTGGTCTGACTGCAGAGGAAGATCTGAAAGAACCTCTTTTTGAAAGCATGAAAAAAAGAATGCCTTGGCTGATCGTTCTTCTGGGCCTTGGTATGGTGGTATCTTCTGTTGTGGGAATGTTTGAAAAAGTAGTTACCTGTCTGCCGATCATCATGTGCTTTCAGTCTCTGATCCTGGATATGGCAGGAAATGTTGGAACCCAGTCCCTGGCTGTAACCATCCGTGTACTGATGGATGAAACGCTGACGGGCAGACAGAAAGCAGAGCTTGTGCTGAAGGAAATGCGGATTGGTCTTTGCAACGGTGGTTTGCTCGGCATTCTGTCTTTTGTACTGATCGGATTGTATATTTTCTTATTCAAAGGAAAAACACTCGTATTTGCCTATGCGGTATCCGGCTGTATCGGATTATCCCTGCTGGTGGCCATGCTGGTATCCAGTGCAGTGGGAACCTGCATACCGCTGTTTTTCAAAAAGGTTGGTGTGGATCCGGCAGTAGCCTCAGGTCCTCTGATCACTACGATGAATGACCTTGTAGCCGTGATAACATACTATGGAATGAGCTGGATATTCCTGATCGAGATGTTCCACCTGGCTGGCTGAGAGTAAAATGCAGCTATGCTCATAAAAATAGACAGATATCAGAAATCTGTCGAATAACAGAAAAGTTACCAATACAAAAAAATTCCGGATCGAAAGATTCGGGATTTTTCTTTACATACAAACAGAAAGCTATTATAATGAAAGACACGCTTTGCCCGTTTAAAACGTTGCAGAAATAAATACAAACAACGGGCAGAAAAAGAGAACAAAACGATCACATGGGGTGATTTGGGAAAGGAAACAGTAACATGATAGTAACAATGATCGAAAAGGTCTATACATTTCTGTGGGGAGATCTGATAAGGATCCCGCTTCCGGGAGGAAGTACGCTGGGAATCTCACTTCTGATCCTGCTTCTGATTCCGACCGGTATCTATTTTACCATTAGGACAAAGCTTCTGCCGATCCGTCTTTTTCCGGATATGGTACGAGCCCTGTCAGAAAAGAAAAGTGACAAAAATAATCTTTCAGCATTTCAGACGCTGATCGTATCTACAGCTACCCGTGTGGGAATGGGAAACCTGGTCGGTGTGGTAGCTGCGATCTCAGCAGGAGGTGCAGGAGCGGTATTCTGGATGTGGATCACGGCGCTGATCGGTTCCTCTACTGCTTTTATCGAAGCAACCCTGGCACAGCTCTATAAAGAAAAGGATCCTCTTTATGGTGGCTACAGGGGCGGTCCTGCCTACTATATCCACCGTTACTGGGAAGAAAAACAGGGCAGAAAACGAAAAAAGGTTCTGCTTTCCGTTCTGTTTGCTATTTCCGGCTTGATCTGCTGGTGTGGGATCAGTCAGGTTATCAGCAATTCCGTCACGGCGTCTTTCAAAAATGCTTTTGATATTCCGCCGATGTATACTACCATCGTGCTGGTAGTGATCGCAGCTGTGATCGTGCTTCGGAAGAATGCAACGGTTAAAGTTCTGGATCTTCTGGTGCCGGTGATGGCAGTGCTTTATTTTGTGATCACGCTGTTTATTATATTTACAAATCTTGGAAGTATGCCGGGAGTATTTAAACGGATTTTTGAAGAAGCTTTCGGATTTCGTCAGGCTGTTGCCGGCGGATTTGGCGTCGTGCTGATGAACGGAGTAAAAAGAGGCCTTTTTTCCAATGAGGCTGGAAGCGGCTCTGCTCCCTGTGCAGCAGCGGCAGCAGAATGTGACAGTCCGGTAAAAGCCGGATTTGTCCAGGCCCTGGGTGTATTTGTGGATACGATCGTGATCTGCAGCTGTACAGCTATGATCATGCTTTTGGCCCCGGAAGATCTGGTACAGGGGCTTTCCGGAATGGGACTTCTTCAGACTGCCATGCATTATCATATGGGGCAGTTTGGAGTGATCTTTATTGCTGCAACACTGTTTATGTTCAGCTTTTCCACATTCCTGGGAATCCTGTTTTATGCAAGAGGCAATGTGGCCTATCTTTTCGGTGATAACTGGGCATCCCAGACAGGGTATAAAGTACTGGCCCTTGTGATGCTGTTTATCGGCGGGATCGCAGCCTATACATTTGTGTGGGATCTGGGAGATGTGGGAATTGGTCTGATGACGATCTTTAATATTTTCATGTTATATCCTCTTGGGGAAAAAGCACTGAAAGAACTGAAGATTTACGAAGCAGAGAAAAAGAAAAAATAAAACAGATAAAAAGTCCGGCGGACTGTGACAGAAAAATGTCATGGTCCGCCAGAAAACTGTTTACAGACCCGGAAACTATATGGTAATATATCAAAGTAAAGCGATAAAAGAATAAAGAGTTCTGATGGCTATGCATATATACGTTGTGTATATGTAATGTGGATAAGACATAGATCAGGCTCTGTGAAATACCAGCGGTCAGCTGGATGAAGAGGAGGATATGAAAATGTATATTACATGTCTGGACGTAGAAGGTGTACTGGTACCGGAGATCTGGATCGCATTTGCAGAGGCAAGCGGAATCCCGGAGCTTAAGAGAACAACCCGTGATGAGCCGGATTATGATAAGCTGATGAACTGGAGACTTGGAATTCTGAAAGAACATGGTCTGGGACTGAAAGAGATCCAGGAGACTATTGCAAAGATCGATCCCCTTCCGGGAGCAAAGGAATTTCTGGATGAGCTGAGATCTTTTTCCCAGGTGATACTGATCAGTGATACCTTTACACAGTTTGCAACTCCGCTGATGGAGAAGCTTGGACGGCCCACACTTTTCTGTAACACTCTGGAAGTGGCAGAGAACGGAGAGATCACAGGATTTAAGATGCGCTGTGAGAAATCCAAGCTTACGACTGTAAAAGCACTGCAGTCTATGGGATTTGACACCATTGCGAGCGGAGATTCCTACAATGATCTTGGAATGATCCAGGCAAGTAAAGCGGGATTTCTTTTCCGCAGTACAGAGCAGATTCGTGCAGATCATCCGGAAATTCCGGCCTATGAGGAGTATGATGAACTGCTTGCCGCGATCAGAGAAGCAATGAAATGAAGAAGGGAAAGTCGGAATGATCAACGAAAGAATTGTGATCGAAGAAAAAACAAAGGACTATAATGAGGCATGGATAGAGACCTATTTCTGGCAGGAGTCGGAAGAACTCTATCCGGGACAGAAGCGTCCGGTCATAGTGATCTGTCCGGGCGGAGCTTATTGCATGACTTCTGACAGAGAGGCAGAAGCCATTGCTGTCCGGTTTATGGGAATGGGCTATCACGCAGTGGTACTTCGTTATAGTGTGGCACCTGCCAGATATCCGGTGGCCCTCCGTCAGCTGGCAAAAACAGTAGCTCTTCTCAGAGAGAACAGCGATAAGTGGCATATTGAAAAGAATAAGATTATTGTGTCCGGTTTTTCGGCAGGAGGCCATCTGGCAGCTTCTCTGGGAGTATTCTGGAATACGGAGGAGCTTGCAGGGATCACGGGAATGGAAAACGAGAGGATCCGTCCCAATGGCATGATCCTGAATTATCCGGTGATCACTTCAGGGGAAGTTGGTCATGAAGAAAGCTTTCGAAATCTTCTGGGAGATCGTTATGAGGAGCTGAAAGATCGGATGTCTCTGGAATTTCAGGTTACGGAAGATACACCCAGAACCTTTATCTGGCATACCTTTGAGGATCAGACGGTGCTGCTGGATAATACACTTCTCTTTGTTCAGGCACTTTATAAAAAGGGCATTCCAGTGGAGTATCATGTTTTTCCGCAGGGACCCCATGGGATCGGCCTGGCAAATGAGCTGACTGCCAACGAAAACGGCAGAGGGATCGCAAGAGCCTGTGAACCATGGAGTGAGCTTGCAGGAAAATGGCTGAACCGAGAATTCCCATGGTGGAATGGGGCAAAGATCGAAAGATAATACGAGACTGCTGTGTCGGATAAAATATCCTTTTTACCGGGAAACCGGTAGAGAGGGTATTTTTTATGATTGTGATGACTGCTGTATTTGTCGGCTGTTTTGTCTGGCTTATCTGATGATAAAAGCTATGCAGGGCTTTGATGTGGATCTGGATCAGTATTCACATTGCAGAAAGAAAGGAATTTTGATAATTATGGATAAAAATCAGATTTTTATTACCAGTGGTACGGAATATAAAAGAATGACAAAGGAGCTTCTGGAAAAAGCGGATCTTCAATCTCATATCGGGGACAGAAAGAAAAAGATCGGGATCAAGCCGAATCTGGTTTCTCCTTCAGAGGCTTCCTGGGGTGCAACGACTCATCCGGAAGTGGTTGCAGGAATTATCGAGTATCTGAAGGAGCATGGCTTCCGGGATATGGTGATGCTGGAGGGATCCTGGGTAGGAGATAAGACAAGGGAGGCCTTTGAGACCTGTGGCTTTGACAGGCTTGAGGAAGAGTATCAGGTGCCGTTCTGGGATATGCAGAAGGATAAGGGTATTTCTGTGGACTGCGGCGGAATGGAGCTGAATGTCTGCGAGCGGGTAAAGGAGCTTGATTTTCTGATCAATGTGCCGGTTCTGAAAGGCCATTGTCAGACAAAGATCACCTGTGCCCTTAAGAATATGAAGGGGTTGATCCCAAATAAGGAAAAGAGACGGTTTCATTCTCTGGGGCTTCATAAACCCATTGCTCATCTGAATATGGGGATACAGCAGGACTTTATTGTTGTGGATAATATCTGCGGGGATCTGGATTTTGAGGATGGCGGAAATCCTGTCGTGATGAACCGGGTGATGGCTGCCTGTGATCCGGTTCTTGTGGATGCATATGTTTGTCAGATGATGCATTATGAGGTAGCTGAGGTTCCTTATGTGAAGCTGGCAGGTGATCTTGGCGTGGGCTGCTCAGATATTTCCAAAGCAGATGTCAGATTTCTGGAGGATGGTGCGGATCAGAGGATGCCGGTATCCAGAAAGGTTGTGGAGCTTGCGGATGCCGTGGAGGAAGTGGAATCCTGCAGTGCCTGCTACGGGTATCTGATCCCGGCATTGGAGATGCTGAAGGAAGAGGGGCTTTTTGAGAAGCTGGATGAAAAGATCTGCATCGGACAGGGGTATCGTGGTAAAACGGGAGTGCTTGGTGTGGGACATTGTACCTGTAAGTTTCAGAATTATGTGGAGGGGTGTCCGCCGTTGGAGGGGGATATATATGAGTTTTTGAAAGAGTATATTGGCGAACGGACGCCTGGGAAGTGACAGTCCTCCGGGCCGGACTCCGTCGGGGGGTGTTGCTAAGGTTCCGTGAGCCGGCTAAAACCATTGCGGAAGGGCCCAGAACTCGCCTTCGGCTCAAACAGCTGGGCCCTTCCGCAATAACGCCGTCTCCCGCAACCTAACCATCATCACCCCTCCTCCGTAGCAGCCCGGAGGACTGTCACTTCCCCGGCTGGCGTTTCAGCCGGAGAGGTGGAAGCGGATGCGTGGTGTCCTGTCCTTACGTTTTGATGAGTTGAGCGTCCGCAGTTGGAGGTGTGGGAAGGATAGCGTCTGGTCAATAAATATTTTGGTGTTGTTCAATGTGTTGGAATGGTGGGAAGGATACGTCTTCTTGTTGAAAGGTGTTATGCCGATGAGATCGGCACAGCCTGGCGTTTTAAACAAACGCAGAATCCATCGCCCTGTCAGTAACGTAACATGACCAAAACGTACGATTTCTAGCGGGGCCTGAGGGAAGGGGTGCAGGGGAGGGGAAACGGCCTTTCGCAACTACGAGTGCTTCCCCTCCCCTGCGGTTTCACTTACGCTTCCAAAGCGTAAAAACATTTTTCAGAAAAAAATTTTCAGAAAAAAGAATCCTAAAGACATCTCTTTACAATCTCAATAATCTGCTCCATAGAAAACCGGCTGCTGTCAATACAGAGATCATACTGTGTCATATCCAGCCATTTGCTGTCTGTAAAGTATTCATAGTAAGCCTTTCTCTCTTTATCCATTTTTTTGACCAGCTTCCGTGCGCTGGCTTCTTCTCTGCCGGTACGGCGTATCACATTCTGAACTCTTTCCTCAAAAGGTGCATGGATAAAAAGTTTAAGAGATTTATCCTTCAGGATATTGGTCGCACAGCGGCCGACAATTACGCAGTCCTCTCTCTGCGGAAGGGACAGGATGATCTTTCTCTGGAGATCATAGAGCACATCGTTCATTGGTACAAAAGAGAAATTATCTGTAAACTGCAGCTCACTGTCAACGGGAAATACCCACTGACTGGCTTTTTTCTCGTCTACCTTTGCCAGGGTGTCGAAGGGGATATTGTTTTTCTTGGCAGCCATGTCGATCAGTTCTTTATCATAAAAACCGATGTCCAGGTTTTCAGCCAGAGTCTTGCCGATAAGGCGTCCGTTGCTTCCAAACATACGATTGATGGTGATAATACGTTTTGCCATAAAGATACCTCCTTTATTTCGGACCGGAAGCAGGAATATCTGATTTCCGGTAGTTTTTCTTACTTCTTTTATAACATATTTCAGTAAAAAATACCAGAAAATAATACATAATACTTAAAATAATATTTAATATACACAAAAACGACGGTAACAGACAGAAAATATAATTAATTATCCGTATTTACATATGAAAAATATCATACCTTTTTCACCGGGTTTTCACAGATCACACAAAGACTTTACACATTTTTCTTTTAAAATATTTTAAAACAGAGAGAACATACATAGCATATTTGGAGGTTAAGGAAAATGAAACGACGACGTAAAAGGCTTATGGTGATCGTCCCGGTGGCGGCTGTCTGTGTGGCAGGTGCGGGAACTGTGCGATATTTTAAAGTGGCGCATACGAAGCCGGTGCAGAAAAAAGTAGCGAAAACGTAATCGGCGGAGGCGAAAAAAGGGAACCTTTCCAAGACAATTGTGGGTACCGGTAATCTGGACCTGGCAGAAAATGCGTTTACAGAGCTCCTGATGGAACGCTTTGAGCAGGACGAAGACGCTTTTTCCATTGTGGATCAGTCAGAGATCATGGAAGCCATGTCCGGTGTCACCAACACCATGTCTCTGATGATCGGTGTACTTTTTGACCTGTATCCGGCTAACAAGGCAGCATCCAGGAAGCCTATTGATGCGCTTCGGTATTCCGGCTAAAAAGAAATTATAATAACGTGATTTGTGAGATGGATTTTTTGTCAGAACAAATCGCGTTTTTTTATCTGGAAATCCGCACATTGATAAGGTATAATCTATAACAGTTAGAGGAATATCTCTGCCGGGAGGACGGAACTGCCGGCAGGGAACTGCCGAGAAAGGGATGACAGTAAATTTGAACATCGTGGAAAAATGTGTTTCATGCCTGAATATAAAAGAATCTTATGATCTGGCCAGGCGCATGGAACAGGAAAAAACAAATCCGGTTCTGGGATACCGTACAGCAGGCTCCCTGGCAGAGCGAAAAACCGGAGATATGCTTTTGGAAGAAATGAAAAAAGCCGGTCTCACACAGGTAGAAAAAGATAAGATCCGTGTGGATGCATGGGAATTTAAAAAAGCTGTGATGCGCTGCCATGACAGAGAGGGAACCTGCCGGGAGATCCAGCTTGGCGCATATCAGACAGATTTTAAGACCAATGGCTTTCAGAGGTTTGATCTTGTATATCTTGGAAAGGGTACAGCTGACGAATATAAGGATATCGATGTGAAAGGAAAGCTGGTTCTTATCGAGATCAATCAGAGAGAAGAATGGTGGATCAACTACCCGGTGTATCAAGCACACCTGAAGGGTGCAGCAGCTCTGATCGCCGTACAGAGCAGAGGATACGCACAGATCGATGATACGGCTTTGAATGCACAGGATATCGCAGGACCTTCCTGTGCGCCTGCATTTTCCATGTCACGGGCAGATTTTCTTATGATCCGTCAGTTGATGGAGGAAAAAAATGAGAATGGGAATCGTGTTCCGGAGCTTTCCGTGGAATTTGATGCGGACACAGAGGTGATCAAAGACCAGTATACCTACAATATCGTTGGCAAAATCCCGGGAACCGATTCGGATTCCATGATCCTGTTAAGTGCTCACTATGATTCCTATTTTGAGGGATTTCAGGACGATAATGCGGCAGTGGCCATGATCATTGGAATTGCCAGGGCGCTGCTCCGTGGTGGCTATAAACCTCGCCATACTATTGTGGTATGTGCTCTTGCAGCAGAAGAATGGGGGATTTCCGACACAAAATATGACTGGTCCACAGGTGCTTACCGCCAGGTATTTGAGGCGAGACCGGAGTGGCAGGGGCACGTGATCGCAGATCTGAATTTTGAGCTTCCGGCTCATGCACACAGTACCAGAGATGCAGTACGATGTACCTATGAGTATGCGGATTTTGTGCGCAGCTTCGTGGATGCTGTGCAGATGCCGGAGGGGATTTATCCGGAGGGCATGACCACGTTGTATCCCATTGAAACCTGGTCTGATGATTTTACCATGGCTATTTCCGGGATCCCGTCCATGGTCAATGATTTCAGTGGTGGCCCGTTTATGGAAAATTATTATCATTCCCAATACGATAACCAGGATGTTTATGAGGAAGAGGTATACAGATTCCATCATGAATTTTATCTGAAACTTCTTCTGGCTATTGACAGCCTTGCTCTGCCGCCAATGGATTTCGGGCGGGTACTGGACCAAAGTATTAAGACCCTGGATACGGATCTGTGTATGCAGATCGGCGCCGACAATACACTCCTTCTGAAAAAAACAGAAGAGGCAAAAAAAGCGGCTGCCATCCTTGCAGAGCAGGTGCGCCGTTTCAACAGCATTCCGGAAGAAAAACGTAACTGGAAAAAAGCCGATGCCATCACCGAAAAACTTCTCGGCGTATTCCGGAAATCCCAGGATTATCTGGTGCGCCTGGACTGGGATGACAATGTGATCTTTCCGCAGCAGGCAGTGCAGAACAATCTTTATGCACTGAAGAAAGCGATGGGATATCTGGAAAAAGGAGAGATCGCACCTGCGCTGGAGGCTTTTTACAGTATTGACAACAACTGTTATGCCTTTCAGTTTGAGCGGGAAGTCTTTTATCATTTTACGGAATATATCTTGAAGCAGTCCCCGGATCGCCTGATGTGGGGAAAGGGCAGGATCATCCATCATGAGAACCTTTATGATCTTGTGGAAAGGCTGAAGGAAAAGAAGCCGGGTGACAGTCTGGAGGCGGAAAAGCAGAGCCTCAAGGAAGCCTGGGAAAGACAGAAGCGTTATTATGCCGATGATATTGAATATCTGATCCGTGCAGCGGAAAAGCTCAGGAATCTGATCTGCGAGGTCAGTGATATGTTTGAAAAAGGAACAGAATAAAACCATACCTGGAGGAAAGAATGGAAAGCCAGAATTTATACCGAGTGAAAGAAGAAGATCTGGATAAGCTGATCCGGATATTGACCGTATGTTTTTCGGAGGATCCTCTGTATCATGCACTGATCCCGGACAAAGATACCAGAGAACGGCTGATGCCGGAGCTTTTTACCTGTGATCTTACGGAGTTTTTTGAGACCTGCGAGATCTATGCAGACAGCAGTGAGCTGAACAGTATCCTGGTAGTATCCGATGGAACGGAGCATGAAGCAGCCTTACATAATCTGATGGTGGATTTTTTTGCCCTTCTGAAAACAGATGGCTATCTGATCAAAGAGGATCCAAGTCTTGCGACCCTGCGGAAATTCATCCAGGGAAAAGACTATCTGAATTCCAGCTGGACTTCCCAGCTTCATACAGCAGAAAGGCTTCATGTGATCTATCTGGCAGTGGCGCCGAAGATGCAGCATCACGGTCTTGCTGAAAAGCTGATGGATGAGGTGATCGATTATGCGGACAGGCATAAGCTGATGATCTCTCTGGAAACCCATAATCCGGCAAATGTTTCCATGTATGAGAAATTCGGATTTAAATTATACGGCATTGTACAGAAAAAAGGATTTGATCTGAAGCAGTACTGCATGATCAAACAGGCATAGGAGGAATTACGATGAAACGAAAATGGTGGCATGACAAAGTGGTATATCAGATATACCCCAAGAGCTTTTATGATTCCAACGGAGACGGGATCGGAGACATCCCGGGAATCATCAGCAAGCTTGATTATCTTAAGGAACTGGGAGCAGATATCCTCTGGCTTTCCCCAATCTATAAATCTCCCCTTGCAGACCAGGGATATGACATTGCAGATTATTATGCGATTGATCCGAGGTTTGGGACCATGGAGGATATGGATCGTCTGATCGCAGAAGCAAAAAAAAGAGAAATGTACATCCTTATGGATCTGGTGGTAAATCACTGCTCCGATGAGCATGAGTGGTTTCAGCAGGCCATTAAGGATCCGGACGGAAAGTATGGAAATTTCTTTTATATCCGGGACAAAAAGGATGATAAAGCTCCCTGCAACTGGAGAAGCTATTTCGGTGGTCCGGTATGGGAAGAGCTTCCGGGACATCCGGATAAACAGTATCTCCATGTATTCCACAAGAAGCAGCCGGATCTCAACTGGGAGAATCCTGAAGTAAGAGAGGAAGTCTACAAAAACATCCGCTGGTGGATGGAAAAAGGGCTTGGCGGATTCCGTATTGATGCCATTATCAATATCAAGAAGAAGCTTCCGTTTTCCGATTATCCTGCCGATCGTGCAGATGGGCTCTGCAGCGTCGAGAGGATGCTGGAGGAGGCAGAAGGGATTGGAGAATTTCTGGGAGAGATGGCTGAGAAGTGCTTTCATCCCTATGATGCTTTTACTGTAGGAGAGGTCTTCAATGAAAAGGAAGATGAGATCAAAGATTTTATCGGAGAAAACGGATATTTTTCATCCATGTTTGATTTTGAAGAAACCTGTTACGGAAAGAGCGAGGATGGCTGGTATGCATCCAAACCGTACCTGACTCCGGAAGAGTACAAGAAGTGTATTTTCCATACACAGAAAAAGATTGGGGATACCGGCATGATCTCCAACATTATTGAGAATCATGATGAGCCAAGAGGTGTCTGTCACTATATTTCTCCGGAAGACCGCTGTCCGGATTCAAGGAAGCTCCTGGCAGGTGTTTATTTCCTGCTGAAAGGAATTCCGTTTATTTATCAGGGGCAGGAGATCGGTATGGAAAATATGGAGTTTACTTCTATGGATCAGATCGATGACATCAGTACCATCGATGAATACCAGGTAGCGCTCCGTGCCGGATGCAGTGAAAAAGAAGCGCTTGATGCTGCTTCCGCATTTTCCAGAGACAATGCCAGAACTCCGGTACAGTGGAGCGCAGAGAAAAATGCGGGATTTTCAGAAGGAGAGCCGTGGCTTGGTGTCAATCCCAATTATAAGGAGATCAATATAGAGTCTCAGTTAACGGATAGTAACTCCCTCCTTTCTTTCTACAAAAAGCTGACTGCACTGAGAAAAGCTCCGGAATATAAAGAAACGCTTGTATACGGAACATTCGCTCCATATCAGGAAGAACAGAAGAATCTGATCGCCTATACAAGAAACGGTGAGAAAAATCTTCTGATCCTGGGAAATATGCAGGCACAGTCACAGAAGGTATCTTTGCCGGGAGAAGTAAAAGAGGTGCTTCTGAATAATCAGAAAGCTGTGGAGATCACAGAAAAAGAGATCATTTTGAAACCGTATCAGTTTATCGTTCTGGAGACCGCTGTCTAATGCGGCGTCAGAACAGCAGAGAAAAAAACAATAGCTATTTAGCTGACAGTCTGTTAAAATAAATGTTCGGCTGAAAAAACAGCCGTAAAGAAAGAGAATGAGAATTCAGAAGGGAATAAAGTATGCTGAAGATAAAGAATTACGTAAAGGCAGAAAGCCTTGAACAGGCATATGAACTGAACCAGAAAAGAACAGCCTGTGTGCTGGGCGGTATGGTCTGGCTGAAAATGGGAAACCGGAACATCATGACAGCCATTGATCTGTCAGGTCTTGGGCTGGATACTATTACAGAAACAGAAGAAGCATTTGTGATCGGCTGCATGACACCACTTCATGCGCTGGAAACCCACAAAGAGCTGAATGCCTATACAAACAGTGCTATCCGTGAAAGTGTACGGCACATTGTGGGTGTGCAGTTTCGAAACTGTGCCACAGTGGGCGGAAGTATTTTCGGAAGATTCGGATTTTCCGATGTACTGACCATGTTTCTGGCACTGGATACCTGGGTGGAGCTGTACAATGGCGGAACCATTCCGCTGGCACAGTTTGCATCCATGGAAAAGGATAACGATATCCTGGTAAATATCATTGTAAAAAAACAGCCGCTGAACAGTGTGTACTTAAGTCAGCGGAACAATTCCACAGATTTTCCCGTGCTCACCTGTGCGGCCGCTCTTATTGACGGAAAAGCAAGAACTGTCATTGGGGCCAGACCCGGAAAAGCAATGATCGTGGAAGATGAAGAGGAAATTTTAAAAGATTTTGTACAGATGAATGCACAGCAGAAAAAGGATGCAGCAGCATCTTTTGCCGCATATGCGGCGGAACATGTTCCTACAGACAAGAACATGCGTGCTTCAAAAGAATACAGAAGTCTTCTTGTGAAAGTCCTTACAAGAAGGGCCTGGGAAGAGATCGGAGGGAGAGCAGAATGAATATCACTTTCTGGCTGAATGGTGTAAAACGGCAGGCAGAGGTACGTCCGGATGAACTGCTTCTGGATTTCCTGCGGAAAAACAGCTGTTACAGCGTAAAACGTGGCTGTGAGACTGCAAACTGTGGTCTCTGTACTGTGCTGATGGATGAACGTCCGGTACTGTCCTGCTCCATGCTGGCTGCCCGCGCAGACGGGAAACGGATCGTGACTCTGGAGGGAATGCAGGAGGAAGCAAAGGAATTCGGCGCTTTTATGGCAAATGAGGGAGCAGAGCAGTGCGGCTTCTGCAATCCGGGATTTATCATGAATGTATTTGCCATGTTAAAGGAACTGGAAGATCCCACAGAAGAGGATATCCTGGAATATCTTTCCGGAAATCTGTGCCGTTGCTCGGGATTTGTGGGACAGACCAGAAGTATCCTGAAATTTCTCGACTATAAAAAAGGACAGGAGGAAGGAAAATGAAATACGTAAACAAGCCGGTGCCAAAAACAGATGCAATGTCGCTGGTAACCGGAAAACCGGTCTATACCGATGATCTTGCACCTTCTGACTGCCTGATCGTCAAGATCTTAAGAAGTCCTCATGCCAATGCCTGGGTGGAAGAGATCAAGACAGATGCTGCAAAGAAGATCGAGAGAATTGCCTGTGTTCTGACCTATGAGGATGTTTCCCACAAAAGATTTACTCTGGCCGGGCAGACAGCGCCTGAGATCAGTCCATGGGATCGTTATATCATAGATAAGCATGTGCGTTTTGTAGGGGATCCGGTTGCCATCGTAGCCGGTGAGACAGAAGAGGCAGTAGATAAAGCCCTGAAGCGCATTAAGGTAAAATATCGTGTGGAGGAAGCGGTTCTGGATATCCACACAGCCAAGGATAATCCCATTCTGGTGCACCCGGAGGATGACTGGTATATGCCGATCCCGGCCGGCGGAGATAATAAGCGTAATCTCTGTTCCTCCAATGTAGAAGAAGTGGGTGATGTGGATGCCATGCTGGAAAAATGTGCGTATACAGTAGACCAGGTTTACCACACAAAGGCAAATCAGCAGACCATGATGGAGACCTTCCGTACCTACTGTTATATGGACCATTTTCAGAGACTGACGGTGGTTTCTTCCACCCAGATCCCGTTCCATATCCGAAGGATCGTAGGAAATGCGCTGAACATTCCGTCTTCCAAAGTTCGTGTGATCAAGCCTCGTATCGGCGGGGGCTTTGGTGCAAAACAGTCTTCTGTCAGTGAGGTTTTCCCGGCACTGGTAACATGGGTTACCGGGCGTCCGTCCAAGATCGTTTTTTCCAGAAAGGAATCCATGATCGCGTCTTCTCCGCGTCATGAGATGGAAGTCCATATCCGTATGGGTGCGGACGAAAATGGTATCGTAAAGGCCATCGATCTTTATACCCTTTCCAATACCGGCGCCTATGGAGAACATGGACCCACAACGGTCGGACTTTCCGGACATAAATCTATTGCGCTGTACCGTCACACAGAAGCGTACCGTTTTGCTTATGATGTGGTTTATACCAATATGCAGGCGGCAGGCGCTTACCGTGGCTATGGTGCCACACAGGGTATTTTTGCCGTGGAGTCTGCGGCTGATGAGTTGGCTCATAAGATGGGTATGGACCCGGTAAAATTCCGTGAGCTGAACATGCCGATGGAAGGAGAAGCACTTCCGGGATATCCGGATGTACCGATTAACGGCAGCTGTACCATGGATAAATGTCTTGCCCGTGCAAAAGAAATGATCGGCTGGGATGAAAAATATCCGTTCCGTGATATGGGCAACGGAAAAGTACGTGGTGTCGGTATCGCCATGGCTATGCAGGGATCTTCCATTGCGGGGATCGATGTTGGCGGAGCAGATATCAAATTAAATGAGGATGGTTCCTATACACTGGCTCTTGGCTGTTCCGATATGGGAACCGGATGCGATACGATCCTTGCACAGATGGCAGCAGACTGTCTGGATACTGATATGAAAAATATCGTGGTGTTCAGTGTGGATACGGATATTTCTCCTTATGATTCCGGTTCTTATGCATCTTCCACAACTTATGCCACCGGAAATGCGGTGATCCAGGCCTGCGGAGAGCTCAGGAAGAGAATCCACGCTTTTGGTGCACAGATGCTTGGTGTATCTGAGGAAGAATCTGATTTTGACGGAGAAAAAGTCCGCACAGAAGATGGAAAAGAGGTGACGCTGCAGCAGATCGCGGGAAAAGCGACCTGTGGAGTCTGCAGTGAGCTTCAGGTTGTAAAAGAATATTCTTCTCCGATCTCTCCGCCACCGTTTATGGCAGGAGCTGCCGAGGTGGAGATCGACAAAGAGACCGGACAGATTGACGTTATTGACTATGTAGGTGTGATCGACTGTGGAACCCCGATCAATCCGAACCTTGCCAGAGTGCAGGCAGAAGGCGGTATCGGTCAGGGTATCGGAATGGTCCTGTATGAGGATGTGCAGTATACAGACAAGGGAAAGATCCGGAACAATTCGTTCATGCAGTATAAGATCCCCAACCGTATGGATATCCCGAAAGTACGGATCGAGTTTGAGAGCAGTTACGAAAAGACCGGCCCATTCGGTGCAAAATCCATCGGTGAGCTTGTAATCGATACACCTTGCCCTGCGATTGCCAATGCCGTTTACAATGCAACCGGTGTCCGTGTCCGTGAACTCCCGATCACTCCGGAAAAAGTTGCGATGGGAATTCTTGAGCAGGAAGCCGGAGAGAAGAAATGAATATGGTGATCAAATGTCTGCTGGCAGCTTTATGGCTGCTGGCAGTTCCGTGGGCGGCCGGAGGGGTAGTCCTCTGTAAAAGTAAAAAAAGTTCGATGGGAATGAACCTTCTTGCAGGATATCTTATGATGTTTTCCTTTGCAGAGATTTTGGCGCTGGCGGCAATCTGGGCTAAACTGCCATTGCATGTCCTGAAATACAGTCTTGCCGCTGTAATGGCATCAGCTGCTGTTTTGGGGATTGTCCTGGCACTGGTAAAACGGAATGGTTTTACGGGAAATGGTGAGAAGACGGGCAAAATGTCTTTTTATTTTGTTGTAGCTGCAATACTGATCTTACTCCAGCTTGTGGCTGCTTCATTTTTGGCTCATATGGATGCGGATGACGCTTTTTATGTGGCAACAGCTACAACATCTGTCCATACGGATACCGTTTTTTCCATTAATCCGTATACCGGATATTCCTATACACGATTACCAAGCAGGTATGTTTTGTCGCCGTTTCCGATATTTCTTGCAGTGATCAGTTCTCTTGTAGGACTTCATCCGGCAATTGTGGCGCATGTGATATTTCCTGTAGTCTTTATTTTTATGGCATATCTGGTTCTGTATCAGTATGCGAAACGGTGGTTTCCGGAGGATGAACATGCGAGGGGGATCTTTATGATCTTTTGTGCGGTACTGATCTGGTTTTCGGCATATTCCGTTTATAATTCTGAGAATTTTCAGATGATCCGTATCTGGCAGGGAAAAGCATGCCTGGCATCGGTTTTTCTACCTCTGCTTCTATATCTTGGCATAGGTATCATTCTGGAAAAAGAACAGGAATATTCATGGCTGCTGCTTTTACTGGCAGATATTTCTTGCTGCCTCCTTTCTTCCATGGGAATTATTCTGGCCTGTATGATGCTGGTGATCCTTCTGATCATGGGACTGGTACGGTTTCACAGTCTGCAGAAAGCAGCATGTACGGCTTTGTGCTGTCTGCCGTCGCTGCTTCTTGGACTTGTGTATATTATGATCCGATAGGAGAAAATAATGAAAGAAATAATTGCATGGACAGTTAATGTGTGGAGGATGTACTGGGGAAATGGCTGGATACCGTATCTTCTGGCTCTTGGCGGAGCATGTGCACTGATTTTTGGGAAAAAGAAAAAAAACAGTCTCAGTCTGGTTTTATATTCCGTTTTTCTTCTGGTATTGTTTTTCTGTCCGTTTTCCGGACGGGTGATTATGAAATGTATAGGAAAAATCGTGTACTGGCGTGTTTTGTGGCTTTTACCTACGGTTCCGCTGATCGCAGGCGGTTTTACAGAGCTTGTCCGAAGAAGTCGCAACCGGATCGTGCAGGTGATCCTGGTGCTGGTTTTGACAGGAGTTATTGCTGCTTCTGGGACCGGAATGATAAAAGCAGGAAATTTCGAAAGAGTTTTTAACCGCCAGCAGGTACCGGATCAGATCGCAATGATCTGTAACCGGATCAATGAGGACAGAGAAGGAAAGGAAGTGCGGATCGCCGCAGATGAATATACGGCATCCTATATCCGGGTGTATGATCCTTCCCTGAAAATGGCCTACGGACGCAGAGGGGATGGTGCTGTAGGTAAGAAGGCAAGAGTTCTGTATAAACAGATCACTTCGGAAGTCCCCGATGGAAAAAAGACTTCCAGCCTGGCAGATGCCGTTCACTGTACATATGTGGTGATGGTACCTCCGGATGAAAATTTTGTTCTGGATATGGTGGCCGGCGGCTACCAGGTTCTGGATACGGTAAGTACGTATTATATATTTTCGTGTGATAAATATAAATGAATATGTTTCTGGTACAGTTTACTTCAGAATCTGTACCGGAAATAATATGAAATGTGTGATGAATGTACACTGTTTAAAAAAATCTTTACAATTTTATGTTTATGTGCTACAATCAAAGACAGTGTAAGCCAACTTTGATAATTTCATACCTGATTTAGAAGTTATGTTTTTCATTATGCACCTGTAGCTCAGTGGATAGAGCAGTGGTTTCCGGTACCATGTGCGGGGGTTCGATTCCCTTCAGGTGTGCTACCCGGAACAGTGGGAATTGTTCCGGCGTGTTGTTATGATAAGGAGGACAAGAACTTGGATGATTTCAGAGAATGGTTATCAGATAACCTTCGCTATTTTATGTTAGGCGGAGCAATTCTGGTGATCGTGCTTGTTCTGATCTTTGGCGTCCGCGCCTGTGTTGGAGGTAAGAAGGGGAATTCCAATGAAGATCAGAAAACAGCCCAAAGTAACCAGGAAAATGATCCTTCTTCTCCGGCAAATGATGGGGAGACAGACGAGAAGAAAGACGCCAGTCCCGCGACAGATACGAATGCGGAGACAACCATGGAAAAAGCCAGCACGGAAGTAACCGAGCTGATTCAAAGCTATTATAAAGCTTTTGGGGAAAAAGACATTGCAACACTTAAGACAATTGAGGACGGATTTACACCGGCCGATGAGTCACAGATTAATTCAAGGGATTATATTGACGGGTATGAAGTACAGGATGTTTACGCAAAGAAGGGACTAACGGACGGTTCGTATGTCGTCTATGTGGTTTTTAACTATATCTGTACAGGAATTGAGACTCCGGTTCCGGCGCTGAGCCAGTTTTATGTGGAAACTGACAGTGACGGAAATCTGAAGATCAAGGGTGGAGCTGATGAAGACGCAGATATCAGTGCATATGTGAAGAAACTGGAGTCAGAGAAAGATGTTCAGGATCTTATTGCGAAAGTGAAGGCTGATTATGAAGCAGCACAGGCAGGAGATTCCTCTCTGGCAGAATTTCTTCAGGGCCTGGGTGATGATGCCAGTGCTTCTGCAGATGCAGGAACAATGCTTACAGTCACAGAAGATTGTAATGTTCGTGCTTCCGCAGATCCAGAGGGTGAAGTTATCGGTGGCTTTTCTGCAGGAACGGAAGTTGAAAAGAAGGGGCAGGAAGGTGACTGGATACAGGTCGATTATGATGGACAGACCGGATATGTACACAGCAGTCTGTTGGAGTAGAAATGTAATAAAAATGCAGGTTCTTTTGAAGAGCCTGCATTTTTTTTGCCATGCTGATCTTATTTTTTCAGAGAACCATTTGAAGCGAATGTGTACTTTTGACCGTCTATCGTAATGGTGCCGGTCTGCATGATTCCGTCTTCGTCCAGATAATAGCGCTTTTTGCCTGTCTCAAGCCAGCCGGTCTGCATGATCCCTTTTTTGTTGAAATAATATCTGTGGCCATCGGTATCTGTAAGCCAGCCTGTATAGGCCTTTCCATTTACCATAAATTTCCAGTTTGTTCCATCTGCTGTCCAGGTTCCACTTTCCGCTTCAGGAGAAACATTTTCTGCATCCTGTTCTTTGACAGGGGTTGGAGATGGAGTGGCAGAAGGTGAAACAGAGATGTCGGTACCAGATATATTCAGCTTAATGTTCTGGTCTTTGTCGGAAGAAAGAACAGCAATATCGCCTGTATTTTCTGCGATTACAGAAGTATGGCTGTTTCCGAACGGTCCAGCAGATGACTGGGTAAAAAGAAGTCCACAGATCAGACACAAAATAATAATAATAAAGATCAGCAGTCGGTTCAGATGAGGTGTACGGTCTGACATGATTTTCCTCCTGACTGTTACATTTTTGTTTATCATACAATACCTGTCAGAAAAATACAAGGAAAATAACCGGTTGCGAATACTAGGGAAAAAATATATAATAGAATAATGGACGAAAAAATCAGAATTAATAAATATTTAAGTGATGCAGGTGTCTGTTCAAGAAGAGAGGCAGACAGACTGACGGAGGCTGGACGGGTAACTGTTCGTGGAACAGTCGTTTCCACAGGAGAAAAGATTTTTCCGGATGAGGAGATCTGCATTGACGGGAAACCAATAAAGAAACAGGAAAAAAAGATTCTGCTTCTTTTTCATAAACCAAGAGGGATCGTCTGCAGTACCAAACAGCAGCGCAATGAAATGACAGTGACAGAATATCTGAACTATCCGGTGAGGATCTATCCTGTAGGACGTCTGGATAAAGAGTCAGAAGGCTTGCTTCTTCTGACCAATCAGGGAGATCTCGTGAACCGTATCATGAAAGCGGGAAATTATCACGAGAAAGAATATTGTGTAACAGTGAATAAACCGGTAACAGAAGCGTTTATACAGGGAATGAGCAGTGGAGTGCCGATCCTGGGCACAGTTACACGTCCCTGTAAAGTCATAAAAACCGGAAAGAACAGCTTCAGGATTATTCTTACGCAGGGACTGAACCGTCAGATCCGACGTATGTGTGAATATTTTGGATATAAAGTCACAACATTAAAAAGAGTTCGGATCATGAACCTGCATATTGACGGGCTGGAAGCGGGGAAATACCGTGAGATCAGGCCGGAAGAGAGAAAACAGCTGGAGGAAATGCTTTCCTCCGCAAAAACAGAAAGAAAGACGGAGGAAGGCCATGAACGAAACATCCATAAAAAGAATGAAAGAGCTGGGAAAAAAGCTCCGGGAAGCGTCCAGGGCGTACTATCAGGAAGACAGGGAGATCATGCCAAACGTGGAGTACGATGCTCTGTACGACGAACTGAGCGCACTGGAAGAAGAGACAGGAATCGTTCTGGCAGACAGTCCGACCGTTAATGTCGGCTATGAAGCGGTAGATCAGCTTCCCAAGGAAGAACATGAGAGACCGATGCTTTCTCTGGATAAAACAAAGGATCGGGAAGCACTGCGGGAGTTTGTCGGAGAACATCCAACGCTTCTTTCGTGGAAACTGGATGGACTTACGATAGTGCTCACCTACGAAAACGGAGAGCTGGTAAAGGCAGTTACCAGAGGAAATGGTATTGTGGGAGAGGTCATTACCAACAATGCAAGAGTTTTCAAAAATATTCCGCTTAAGATTTCGTTCAGAGGAAGATTGGTACTTCGTGGAGAAGCGATCATTACGTATTCCGATTTTGAGAAGATCAATGAAACGATCGGTGATGCAGATGCCAAATACAAAAATCCCAGAAATCTCTGCAGTGGTTCCGTGCGTCAGCTGAATAATGAGATTACGGCAAAGAGGAATGTACGGTTTTATGCATTCTCTCTGGTGAGTGCAGAGGGTGTGGATTTCCAGAATTCCAGAGAAGTGCAGTTTCAGTGGCTGAATGCCCAGGGATTTGATGTGGTAGAGTACCGTAAAGTTACAGCAGATACTCTGGATGAAGCTATGGATTATTTTGCGGAAGCAGTTACGAAGAATGATTTTCCATCAGATGGACTGGTGGCTCTGTATGACAATATTGCCTATGGAGAATCTCTTGGAACTACAGCTAAATTTCCCAGAAATGCCATGGCATTTAAATGGGCAGATGAGATGCGTGATACGAAACTTCTGGAAATTGAGTGGAGCCCGTCCAGAACAGGCCTGATCAATCCGGTAGCTGTTTTTGAACCGGTAGAACTGGAAGGCACGACGGTAAGCAGGGCCAGTGTGCATAATATCAGCATTATGAAAGAGCTGAAACTTGGAATCGGGGATACGATCCGTGTATACAAGGCGAATATGATCATTCCACAGATCGCGGAGAATCTGACAGGAAGTGGTAATGCACCGGTTCCGCATATCTGTCCGGCGTGTGGACAGGAAACTGTTGTGAAGAAAGAAAATGATGTGGAATGTCTTTTTTGCGTTAATCCGGGGTGCCCAGCCAAAAAAATCAAGTCTTTTGGCCTTTTTACCAGCAGAGATGCAATGAATATCGACGGACTTTCAGAAGCGACACTGGAGAAATTTATCGCCCGTGGTTTTATTCACGATTTTGGTGATATTTTTGAGATCAACCGATACCGGGATGAAATTGTAGAGATGGAAGGATTTGGACAGAAATCCTATGATAATCTTATAGAAAGCCTTGAACGGGCGAAAGAAACAACGCTTCCGAGAGTGATCTACAGTCTTGGAATCGCAAATATTGGACTTGCCAATGCAAAAGTGATCTGCCGCTATTTTAATAATGATCTTGAAAAGATCCGTCATGCCAGCCTGGAAGAGATCAGTGAAATTGATACGATCGGACCTGTGATCGCCGGAAATCTGGTTTCCTATTTCCAGGATGAAGAGAATAACCGTCGTCTGGATCATCTTATGAGCTTTTTGCATATTCAGGATGAAGGACCGAAGCAGGAACAGATTTTTGCGGGAATGAATTTTGTGATCACGGGAAGCCTGGTACATTTCGGAAATCGAAGTGAAGCCAAAGAACTCATCGAGTCTCTGGGTGGCAAAGTGACGGGGTCTGTGACCAAGAAGACAAATTATCTGATCAACAATGATATCCAGTCCAGTTCATCCAAGAACAAAAAAGCCAGGGAACTGGGAATCCCGATCCTTTCAGAAGAAGATTTTCTGAATCTTGTGGGAAAGCAGTGATTATGATAAAAACTGCGGGAAATGCGGATTAAAGATATCTACATTACGGTAAAAACAGCAGAGCGGTTTCTATATAAAAAATAAGAAAGACCGCTTTACATATATAAAGGAGGGCTAACAATGCCGATCAAAACACAGGGGGATCTGCCAGTAAAGGAGATCCTTGAGAGAGAAAATATATTTGTGATGGATGAAAAACGTGCCATGCATCAGGATATCCGTCCAATCCAGATTCTGATCCTGAATCTGATGCCTCTGAAAGAGGAGACAGAACTGCAGCTTCTGCGTTCTCTTTCCAACACACCACTGCAGGTTGATGTGACTTTTATGGCTGTGGAGAGCCATGAGGCGAAGAATACTTCCCTCAGTCATCTTAATAAATTTTATGAAACATTTACAGACATAAAGAAACGTAAATTTGATGGAATGATCATTACCGGAGCACCAGTTGAACAGATGCCGTTTGAAGAAGTAGACTACTGGAAGGAACTGACGGAAATCATGGGCTGGACAGAGAAGCATGTAACTTCTACCATTTTTCTCTGCTGGGCGGCCCAGGCGAGCCTGTATTATTTTTATGGTCTTGAGAAAAAACCTCTGGATAAAAAAATGTTTGGCCTTTTCTGGCATAAAGTATTAAATCGAAAGATTCCGCTGGTGCGTGGCTTTGATGATGTGTTTCTTGCACCTCATTCCAGACATACGGAAGTTCCTATTGCTGATATCCATGCATGCAAAGATCTAACGGTACTGGCAGAGAGCGATGAGGCGGGGTTGTTTCTGGCAATGGCAGAAGGTGGACGTAAGATTTTTGTCATGGGACATCCGGAATATGATCGTGTAACTCTGGATGGAGAATACAAACGTGATCTTGCCAAGGGACTCCCGATCGACATTCCCAAAAATTATTACCAGGACGATGATCCAAATAACAAGCCATTGCTTACCTGGAGAGCACATGCCAACAATCTGTATACAAACTGGCTGAATTATTACGTATACCAGAGCACCCCATACGACCTGTATGGAACACCGGATTTTAAGGAACTGTAAGAGGGCTGAAACCCGTATGGTTGAGCTGAGTGAAAAAACAGAAACTTTACGCAAACTTTATTTGCTTATTTAGAAAAATGGTGCTATAGTAAAGTTGGTTCTGACAAATGTATTGTTTACAGATTTCAGTCGATGGCCGGCAGGACTACTTTACTGATGGATTCGGCCATATTCTGAATCATGAAAGAAGGAAGAGGGAAAAATTGCGTAAAAAATCACATATACTGTTAGGCAGATACCTGGCAGACCAGATGTCCGAGGTGTATAGCCTCCAGCAACACAGAAAAGCGTTTTGCCTGGGCAATATTATGCCGGATCTGAGACCGTCGTTTCTTACTACCAGACATGAGTTTTTTGGAACATTCAGTCAGCTTCAGGAAAAGATGCGGGAATTGATTGAGCGAAATCCGGAAGAAGATAATGCCAGAGTTTACTGGCGCAGATTCGGAGAGGTCATGCATTATATGGCAGATTACTTTACTTTTCCTCATAACAGAACATATAAAGGAAGTCTTGCAGAACATAATTCCTATGAAGCGGAACTGAAGAATTGTCTGAAGGAGTGTATCTTAAGTGGAAATGCGGACAGCCAGCTGGAAGAGGCGAAGCATTTTGACAGTTTTGAGGAACTTGTGGGATATATCCGCGAGAGGCATGCGTGCTATCTGGAGAGCCCTCGTTGTATTGCAGATGATATCCGCTTTATTCTTCGAGTGTGTTATCAGGTAATACAGGGGATTTTTCAGCTCTGTCTCAGAAGACAGTTCCATATGGAAGGCCGGCCGGTAACGGCAATCTGACAGTATACGACAAAAAGCTGCTGCGCGAAAGCGTTGCAGCTTTTTTGCAGTACGAAAATGTTCTTATAAAAATGTGAATAAAAAGTGAAAAATAAATAAATTGACAAGGATATCCCGGCAGAACGGTTGATTTCATAAAATTCCTATGCTAAAATAAGTGGAGTTAAACTTTAGGTTATCTAAAATGGTTTAAGGCAGACCTTTATTATAGGGGAAGTAAAGGGATGTTCAAGGAAAGAAGGGAGCATCTTAATAAATATGAAAAACAAGTACCTTAATAAGTTTTTATGCATCACGATGATATCAGCTATGGTACTGGCAGGCCCAGCCGGGGTCAGAGCTGCTGACATGGCAGAAACTGTTGCGGCTGATGAGGGGAGTTCTGAGGGCAGTGAGGAAGTGACAGAACCGGAAATTCCTACGGATCCGGAACCAACAGAAACACCAGATCCGGAACCGACGGAAACACCACAGCCAACGGAAACACCAGATCCGCAGCCAACAGCAACGCCGGAGCCAACAGCAACACCACAGCCGACGTCAACGCCGGAACCAACAGCAACACCGGAGCCAACAGCGACACCGGAACCGACAGCGACACCACAGCCAACAGAGGCACCGCAGGATGATACCAGGGTACAGACAGTTATAGATATGATCAATGCACTGGCAGGAAAGATGATCACAGCTGATACAAAAGATGAGATTGAAGCTGCACGAGCTGCTTATGATGCACTGACTGATGCAGAAAAAGCTAAGGTTACGAATTATTCTGTACTGACTGATGCAGAGCAGAAGCTTGCAGCGATATTACAGGATAAGGATAACAAGAATAATTCCAATAATGGAACTACAGATATTACAGATGGAAATAATGCTACGGCTACTCAGATCGGAGATCCGGTTTATGTGACAAACATGGTCTCCAACCTTCACGCAGGTAAAGATTTTTATCTGGACAGCCTTAAGAATAATTATAATCTGACATTTTCTGATGATTTTACATCTGTCATGGATGAAATCGAGAAAGAATATAAAGAAAAAAATAAACTGACCGATGATACACTGCTGGTACGTAACTGGCAAGATATCCTGGCTGTTTATATTTATCAGCAAAGTAAAAGCGGTAAGACATCTTTTACAATGGACTCATCCTGTAAAGCAGATCTGTCCAAGATCTTTGAGGAAATGAATCCGATCGTCAGAGATAAACAGGATATCACCAAGGTATCTTATGGAAACCGTAAGATCAATTATTATATTAAGAAGAATAATATTGCAAAGCAGGATAGAACCGTTCTTAAGAAATATGTAGAGACAGACTGTAAACTTCTTTGTGCGGTTGTTACTGCATCGAAAGGTTTTGTCCGCGAGAGCGTTGGCGATAACGTGTCCGAGGACCGTGTAGATGTTATTACGGCTGCTTATTCTCTGGTAGGTAAAGTTGGATATTTCTGGGGTGGTAAGTCTACTGTCCTTGGAGAGGATCCGAGCTGGGGAACCGTTGAGAAAGTCTCAGCAGATGGAAGCAAGAGTTCAGGAACTTTGCGGGCGTATGGTCTTGACTGTAGTGGTTTTGTTACCTGGGCAGTGATCAACGGTTATCAGGATCAGGGAATGCAGGCGGCAGTTGGTGACGGAACTTCCGATCAGTGGGAGAAAGCGAATGTTGTCAGCGAGGCAGATGCACAGCCGGGAGATCTTGTATTTCAGAGAGGACCTGAAGCGGGCAGTGACAACCATGTTGGAATTTTGTGTGGCAAGACGGATTCCGGAGACTGGATCGCGGTACATTGTTCTTCCAGTAAAAATGGAGTAACAGTAGGTGAGGCATACAGCGCAAGCTTCCGTTATATCAGACAGCCGGCGTTCTATTCTGATACAGCAGTAACTGAGTCTGGCAGTGAAAATGCAGAAAACACTACGACAGAAGATGGCACGAATAATATTCTTACAGATGTTGTGAAGTCAACAGCACTGAAAGACGCACTTTCATCCAATGATACTCTTTCTGATAATCTTCTTGAGGACTTTAAAAACAATTCTCTGCAGGAAGATGAGGATGAAGATGAGATTGAAGATCTGACTCTGGATCCGGAATCTATCGATGATGCGGTAGAGACTTTTGATGATGCAGAAGCATTGGAATTGGAGAATTAAGAGACAGCAGATAAATAAGGGCAGTCTCCTGCGGGAGGCTGCCCTTTCTGACAATCGGTATTAGGATATTAAGAGGATAAAAAATGAAAAAGGGATTTTTTTGCCGGCTGGTGGTAATTTTGACCGTATTATCTGTTATGTTGCAGCCTTTTTACGTTCGGGCCGGAACATTGGATCAGATCCGTTCTATTGCGAAGAGCGTTTTGTCGGGAGAACCGGAAGAGGTAGAAGAATTACGTCAGATGGAAGTGGCACAGAGTGAGGAAGGACATCAGGAATATTATTTTAAACAGTTAAATGAAGAAGAACAGAGAGTTTACAGAGAACTCCTGAAGGGCATTCGCGCACGGGAAAAGGACTTTTATCTGACCCTTTCCCAGGATGACAGTATTGACAGATGCTATCATGCGGTTCTGAAGGATCATCCGGAGATATTCTGGGTGCATAACCACGAAAAAATTTATAAAACAACTTATTCAGACAGTGATTACTGCACTTTTACCCCGGGATATATTTATACAGAAAGTGAGATCAGTGAGATTCAGAATGCCATGGAGGCTGGATTTCAGGAAGTAAGCAGTCTGATTCCGGCAGATGCCAGTGATTATGAAAAAGTCCGCATTGTTTATACTTATGTGATTGATAATACCCAATATCAGGCAAGTGATGACGATCAGAGTATTGCAGGTGTCTTCTGGAAAAAAGAGGCAGTTTGTGCGGGATATGCAGGTGCAGTTCAATATCTTCTGGAAAGAATAGGCGTTCCGTGCATTTATGTAGATGGAAGCACGCAGGGAAGTACAGAAGGGCATGCATGGAATATTGTAAAACTGGATGGAGAGTATTATTATGTAGATGCTACTAATGGTGACCAGCCGGATTTTCTTAATGGGAATGCTGCACAGCTGGAAGAACATAAGACGATTATTTATGATTATCTTTGCCCTTTTCCAGAAGAATACGAAAAAAAATATATAAGATCGGAGGAACTTACTGTTCCGGACTGTACTGCAAAAGACATGAACTTCTATGTTCTGAATCAGGGATGTTTTGACGGATATGACTGGGAGACTATTTATGATTACTGCAAAATGCGTTTGGATAATGGCGCTGCGGTAGTTCGATTTAAATTCAGCAATCAGGAGGCATTTGCTGCAGCCTGCAATGAACTTCTGGATAATGGGGAAGTGCAGAATGTAGCTCAGTATTATATGAAGCAGAATGGCCTTGGGCAGGTGGAATACCATTACGGCGTGCTGGATAATTTTTATACCATATATCTGATTTTCTGAATAAAGATCATGAAGTGATCGGCAGATTTTCAGGCAGAATAATGAATTCAGGAAGAGAGGAGTAAGCGAATGAATATGGATATGTTATCGAGGGTGTTTGACATTATACAGAGGACAGGAGGTATGGAACAGATTGGACAGCTTATGATGATCGTATATGGAGTGCTCTGTGTGTTTGGACTTTTGAACTGTATTCTCGGGTACCGTATCTTACGTTTCTGGATGATGATCTTTGGATTCCTCATTGGTGCAGGTGCCGGTTTTGCCGCAACATATATATCAGGTGTGCAGGATAAAATGATAATTGCAGGGGCCATGGCCGGATTTGGCATTGTACTGGCAATCGTTTCATTCCTGGTCTACAGAGCAGGTATTTTTGTACTGGGATTTGGTATCGGAATATCTTTGAGTATTTACCTGATCCATCCAACCAGTTCTTTTTCCTTTTTTCTCTGCATTCTGATCGGTGTAGGACTTGGTGCACTTGCCATGCGTTATGCAAAAGGTGTGATCATTATTGGAACCAGTGTTCTTGGCGGAGTTCTGGCTGGTTTATCCATCGCTCAGATGGGAGGCCTTGCACAGTTTCCTTATGGAATTGGTATGGCTGTGGGAATTGCACTTCTTGGTATGCTGATCCAGTTTGCCATTAATAAGGACAGAGATGAAGAGGAGGAGAGCGAAGACGAGGACGAACCCTACGAAGAGGAGAGGAGCAGAAAAAGAAAGAACATACCGGAAAACAGAAACCACGATTTCGGATATGCACCGGATGATCGTGGAAGAAAGTCCGCAGGTGGATATCGGGATGACCGGACGGGTAATTCAGACACAGAGGTAAGGCATTCCCGAAAAACTTCCGGTCGGGATGGAAGATACGGGGATCGTTCAGAACGTAGAGATTCTGCGGATGAGCGAAGAAGGAACAGAGGCGAAGACAGCAGAACCTCTGCCGGCAGAAAGGCAGGAGGCAGAAGAGAAAATCCAAACAGTTCTTCTGACAGCCGAAGAGGTGGAAATTCCAGAAACAGTTCCTACAGTGGAAGGAGATCTGCTTCTGACAGAACTACGTCTTCAGAACGCAGGAGGGCAGGTACCTCTTCAAAAAGTTATTCACCTGATCCTGGAAGAGGTCGCAATTCTTATAGTGCCAGGAGCCGAAGGTATAACAGAGAGTCCGGTTATGAAGAAATCGATATGAATGAAGACTATGATCCATATGATATTCCGGACAGGGAAGAGGCACAAAATCCAAATACATATGCTGAATTTGAAAAACAGCAGCAAAGAAGACGGCAGATGGACATAGAAAATATGGCAGATCTGGATCCGGAAGATTATGACGAATGGGAAGATAAGTAAGAGAAAACCTGAGGAGTGACAGAAATGGGAAAAGAAGCAAAGACCAATGCGATGAGAATGCTTGACCGGAAAAAAGTAAAATATGAGGCGATCACATATGACTGTGGAGAATTTATAGATGGGATCCATTGCGCGGATCTTACCGGTGCGCCTCATGACCAGTCTTTTAAAACACTGGTCATGGAAGGAAAGAGCGGCGGCTATTATGTATTTGTGGTACCGATTGAGAAAGAAGTAGATCGTAAAGCGGCAGCGAAATCTGTTGGAGAAAAGACAGTAGACATGATCCACGTAAAAGATCTTACGAAGATTACAGGTTATATTCGAGGCGGGTGCAGTCCGCTTGGAATGAAAAAGAATTATCCGGTTGTGTTTGATCAGTCGGCGGAGAATTTCGAGGAAATTTATGTGAGCGGCGGAAGAGTAGGACTTACTCTGAAAGTTCCGCTTAAAGACCTTCTGGATGTGACTCAGGGGAAACTTGCTCCGATCACAATGGAGTAAAGGATTGCTAAAAAGAAATACTAAAAAAGCTTCTGCCGCAGGAAAACTTGCGGCAGGAGTTTTTTTATGGATAAAAATCCCCTGCATCTGCTTTTGCATAAGCAGGCAGGGGAAGTGCATACATCAAAATTGGTTATGAAAGATTTAGTTATCCTGAGCGTCTTCTTCATTAACATGGAAGACGTGACGTTTCTTGGCCATTTCATCGCTGGCAAGATATTCATCATAAGTTGTGATTTTATCAACCAGTTTGCCGTTAGGAAGAATTTCCATAATACGGTTTGCGGTTGTCTGTACAAACTGATGATCATGAGATGTGAAAAGGATTACACCCGGAAATTTGATCAGTCCGTTGTTAAGTGCAGTAATGGATTCCATATCCAGATGGTTGGTAGGCTCATCCAGGATCAGAATATTGGCTCCGGAGATCATCATCTTGGAAAGAAGGCAGCGAACTTTTTCACCACCGGAAAGAACACGGACACGTTTTACACCGTCTTCACCCGGGAAAAGCATACGACCAAGGAATCCACGGACATAAGTTGCGTCCTTAATCTCGGAATACTGTGTCAGCCAGTCTGTAATCGTGAGGTCATTATCAAATTCCTGAGTGTTGTCCTTCGGAAAATATGCCTGGGAAGTAGTGACACCCCATTTATAATTACCTTCATCCGGCTCCATCTCACCTGTGAGAATCTTAAAGAAAGTTGTGATCGCCTGCTCGTTGGCACCTACGAAAGCAACTTTATCCTCGCGACCCAGTGTGAAGGAAATGTTATCCAGAACTTTGACACCATCAATTGTCTTGGAAAGATTTTCAACCATAAGAACTTCATTTCCGATCTCACGGTTTGGACGGAAGTCGATATATGGATATTTACGGCTGGAAGGACGCATGTCATCCAGCTGGATTTTTTCCAGAGCACGTTTTCTGGAAGTTGCCTGCTTGGATTTGGAAGCATTGGCGCTGAAACGGGAGATGAATTCCTGAAGTTCTTTGATCTTTTCCTCTTTTTTCTTATTGGCTTCTTTCATCTGTTTGATCAGAAGCTGGCTGGACTCAAACCAGAAATCATAGTTTCCGGCATAGAGCTGAATCTTTCCATAGTCAATATCAGCAGTATGTGTGCAGACTTTATTCAGAAAATAACGGTCATGGGATACTACGATGACGGTATTGTCAAAGTTGATCAGGAATTCTTCCAGCCATTCAATAGCAGGAAGATCCAGATGGTTGGTAGGCTCATCCAGAAGAAGGATATCCGGATTTCCGAAAAGAGCCTGGGCAAGCAGGACCTTGACTTTCATACTACCGGTAAGATCTGCCATCTGTGTGTAGTGGAACTCTGTGTCGACACCGAGACCGTTGAGAAGAGTGGCGGCGTCGGATTCTGCTTCCCATCCGTTCATCTCTGCAAATTCACCCTCAAGTTCGCTGGCACGGATACCATCTTCGTCTGTGAAATCCTCTTTTGCGTAGATGGCTTCTTTTTCTTTCATGATCTGATAAAGCCTTTCGTTACCCATGATAACGGTATCCAGAACAGGGTAGGCATCATATTTGAAATGATCCTGCTGCAGGAAAGAAAGTCTCTGTCCAGGTGTGATTACGATATCACCTTTCGTTGGTTCGAGCTGGCCTGAGAGGATCTTGAGGAATGTAGATTTTCCTGCGCCGTTGGCGCCGATCAATCCATAGCAGTTGCCCTCTGTAAATTTGATGTTAACGTCTTCAAAAAGTGCTTTTTTTCCAACACGCAGTGTGATGTTGTTTGCTGAAATCATATCATACCTCTTTTTTCATTAATAAAAATCGTTTCAATTACATAGTATAACATTACAATCGTTTCCTATTGTACCGTAAACTGAAAAATTTGCAAGCTGTATTTTTCTTTTTTATATAAATAGAGGGAAAACAGCGGGTTTACAATGGATTACAGGAAAATAATAACCTTTTATTATTGAAAAAAATGCGTTATACTGACGTATATGATAAACAGAGTAGCCCGAAATCAAGGATGTATCCTGACACGAATGAAACACCCGGGAACGTGTCGGTACAGACAGGGGCGGAAATTATCATAAATCAGCAGCTTAGTTGAACAGAAGAGAGGTTAGAGATGTTTATCACCAGAGAAAGCGATTATGCGATGCGGGTTGTCCGCGCATTGATGGGGGAGACGCGTTTAAGCGTCAGTGAGATCTGCGAGAGGGAGGCGATTACAGCACCTTTTGCCTACAAAATACTGAAGAAACTTCAGAATGCGGGAATTGTGGAAGGATATCGCGGAGTTCATGGCGGATATGCCCTGAAGAGAGATCCTGCGGATCTGACATTATATGATATATATAGTGCGATTGATTCCGACATGTCGATTATTGAGTGCCTGAATGGAAAATGTGAATGTTCAAGAAACGGCCAGGACGGTGTGCCATGTTATGCTCATGACGAACTGAAAGAGATTCAGGGACAGCTGTGGGCGATGCTCCGGCGGAAATCCATGAAAGATCTTTTTGAGAAAGAGGAGCAGTAAACTGCTGTGACAGGCGGAAATAAGCGTATGATAAGATAATAAGAAGAGCGGGGAGGGAGCAATGAAAAAGTTTCTGACCGGCTCTTTTTTTCTGTCAAAAAGATAACAACGTTTGTACATGATAATATACAAAAAACAGTGAAAGAAAATGGACATAACTGGGAATCTATGCTATAATAACCAATGGAATTTTAGGCCTTCGACAGCCTAAAAATATATTTTTAACAAACCTTTAAGGAGGAATAAACAAATGGCAAGAAAGATGAAAACCATGGATGGTAACCATGCAGCCGCTCATGCATCATATGCTTTTTCTGATGTAGCTGCTATTTACCCGATTACCCCTTCATCTGTAATGGCTGAGGCAACAGACGAGTGGGCAACTCAGGGAAGAAAGAACATCTTTGGACAGGAAGTACAGGTTACAGAGATGCAGTCTGAGGCTGGTGCAGCAGGTGCTGTTCACGGTTCTCTGGCAGCAGGTGCCCTGACTACAACCTACACAGCTTCCCAGGGTCTTCTGCTTATGATCCCGAACCTTTACAAGATTGCTGGTGAGCAGCTTCCGGGAGTTATCAACGTATCTGCCCGTGCACTTGCTTCCCACGCACTTTGTATTTTCGGTGACCATTCCGACGTTATGGCCTGTCGTCAGACTGGATGTGCAATGCTTTGTGAGTCTTCTGTACAGGAGGTTATGGACCTTACACCGGTTGCTCATCTTGCAGCAATCAAAGGAAAAGTTCCGTTCATCAACTTCTTCGACGGATTCCGTACATCTCATGAGATCCAGAAGATCGAGACATGGGACTATGAAGATCTGAAAGATATGGCAGATATGGACGCAATCGCAGAGTTCCGTAACCGTGCTCTGAATCCGAACCATCCATGTCAGAGAGGTTCCGCTCAGAACCCGGATATCTTCTTCCAGGCAAGAGAGGCATGTAATCCATATTATGACGCTCTTCCGGCAGTCGTTCAGGAGTATATGGACAAAGTTAACGAGAAGATCGGAACAGACTACAAACTGTTCAACTACTACGGAGCTGCTGACGCTGAGCACATCATCGTAGCTATGGGTTCCGTAAACGATACCATCGAGGAGACAATCGATTACCTTATGGCAGCTGGTAAGAAAGTCGGTGTTGTTAAAGTTCGTCTTTACAGACCATTCTGTGCACAGGCTCTTATCGATGCAATCCCGGATACAGTTAAGCAGATCTCTGTTCTTGACAGAACAAAAGAGCCAGGAGCTCTTGGCGAGCCTCTGTATCTTGATGTTGTTGCAGCTCTTCGCGACAGCAAGTTCAGCGATGTTAAGATCTTTACAGGACGTTACGGACTTGGTTCCAAAGATACAACACCTGCACAGATCGTAGCAGTATATGAGAACACTGAGAAAGAGAAATTCACAATCGGTATCGTTGATGATGTTACAAACCTTTCTCTTGAGACAGGTGCACCACTTGTTACAACACCAGAGGGAACAACAAACTGCAAGTTCTGGGGACTTGGAGCTGATGGTACTGTAGGTGCTAACAAGAACTCTATCAAGATCATCGGTGATAACACAGACATGTACGCTCAGGCTTACTTCGATTATGACTCCAAGAAGTCCGGCGGTGTTACAATGTCTCACCTTCGTTTCGGTAAGAAACCGATCAAATCCACATACCTGATCCACAAAGCAAACTTCGTTGCATGTCATAATCCGTCCTATGTTAACAAATATAACATGGTACAGGAGCTTGTTGACGGAGGTACATTCCTTCTGAACTGTGCTTGGGATATGGAAGGACTTGAGAAACATCTTCCAGGACAGGTTAAAGCTTTCATCGCTAACCACAATATCAAATTCTACACCATCGACGGTGTTAAGATCGGTATTGAGACTGGCATGGGACCAACACGTATCAACACAATCCTTCAGTCCGCATTCTTCAAACTTACAGGAATCATTCCTGAGGAGCAGGCTATCGAGCTTATGAAAGCCGCTGCTAAAGCTACTTACGGACGTAAGGGTGATGACGTTGTTAAGAAGAACTGGGCAGCTATCGATGCCGGCGCTAAACAGGTCGTAGAGGTTCAGGTTCCGGAGAGCTGGAAGAACGCTGAGGACGAGGGACTCTTCATGTCTCACGCATCCCACGGTGCTCAGGAAGCTCAGGACTTCGTAAACAACATCCAGTGCAAGATCAATGCTCAGGAAGGTAACAGCCTCCCGGTATCTGCATTCAAGGATTATGTAGATGGTACAACACCATCCGGAACAGCTGCATATGAGAAACGTGGTATCGCAGTTAACGTTCCTGTATGGGTTCCGGACAACTGTATCCAGTGTAACCGTTGTGCATATGTCTGCCCGCATGCTGCAATCCGTCCGGTTGCCATGACAGCAGATGAGACAGCTAACGCTCCAGAGGGAATCAAGACACTTCCGCTTACAGGAATGAAAGACTATACATTCACAATGACTGTATCCGCTCTTGACTGTACAGGATGTGGTTCCTGTGCAAATGTCTGCCCAGGAAAGAAAGGCAACAAAGCTCTTGAGATGGCTCCACTTGAAGCTAACGCAGGAGAGCAGAAATACTTCGATTACGGTGTAACACTTCCTCAGAAGGAAGACGTTATCGCTAAATATAAAGAGACAACTGTAAAAGGCAGCCAGTTCAAACAGCCACTCCTTGAGTTCTCCGGCGCTTGTGCAGGTTGTGGTGAGACACCATACGCTAAGCTGATCACACAGCTCTTTGGTGACAGAATGTACATTGCAAATGCTACAGGATGCTCCTCTATCTGGGGTAACTCTTCACCATCTACACCATACACAACAAACGCTAAGGGACAGGGTCCTGCATGGTCCAACTCTCTGTTCGAGGATAACGCAGAGTTTGGTTATGGTATGCTTCTTGCACAGCGTGCGATCCGTGGCGGTCTGAAAGAAAAGATCGAAGACCTTGTAGCTAACGGAACAAACGAGGACGTTAAAGCAGCTGGTCAGGAATGGCTGGATACTTACGCTGTAGGCGCAACAAATGGTGCAGCTACAGAGAAACTCGTTGCAGCTCTTGAGGCTTGTGGATGTGACAAGGCTAAAGAGATCCTTGCACAGAAAGACTTCCTCTCCAAGAAATCCCAGTGGATCTTCGGTGGTGACGGATGGGCTTACGATATCGGATTCGGCGGTGTTGACCACGTTCTCGCAAGCGGACGCGACATCAACGTTATGGTATTCGATACAGAGGTTTACTCCAACACAGGCGGACAGTCTTCCAAGTCTACACCGACAGGTGCGATCGCTCAGTTCGCAGCAGGCGGAAAAGAGACTAAGAAGAAAGATATGGCATCTATCGCAATGAGCTATGGCTATGTATACGTAGCACAGATCTCCATGGGTGCTGACTTCAACCAGACTGTAAAAGCAATTGCAGAGGCAGAGGCATATCCGGGACCATCCCTGATCATTGCTTATGCTCCATGTATCAACCATGGTATCAAGAAAGGTATGAGCAAAGCTCAGACAGAGGAAGAGCTGGCAGTTAAGTGCGGATACTGGCACAACTTCAGATTCAACCCGGCTGCTGAGAACAAGTTCAGCCTTGATTCCAAGACACCGGATATGGAGAACTATATGGACTTCCTGAACGGTGAGGTTCGTTACAACTCTCTGCAGCGTCAGAATCCTGAGAAAGCTGCTAGACTGTTCGCTAAGAACGAGTCTGAGGCTCAGGCTAGATATGAGTATCTGCAGAAACTTATCACTCTTTACGGAGCAGATAAGAAAGAAGACTAATTACTGATCAATAGTTACTGTTTATACAGTGTGCTTGCTGATTAAGCATTAGGTGACAGGCCTGCGGTGTTTAGCGCACCGCAGGCCTTTTTCATATACAGGAGAGATATACAACATGAGAAGATTTTTTTCGAAGGAGAAATCCAGAAAAGAGAAAAAAGCAGATTTTTATATTCTGTATACGATAGTTTTTGCAGTGATCTCACTGTTTATTTATGGCTGTTTTTATTTCAACGGAAAATCACTGATCTGGAGCCATGACGGTGTTCCGCAGCATATTAATGCACTTGCCTATTATGGGAAATATCTGCGGAATGTACTGAAAACACTGGTAATAGATCATAAAATTTTCTTCCCTATGTGGGATATGCATATTGGTTTCGGATCTGATATTCTGACAACACTTCATTATTATGTGATCGGTGATCCCCTGACATTACTTTCTGTATTTGTACCGGAAAAAAATACGGAGATTTTGTATGAGATTCTGATCTTTCTTCGAATCTATCTTGCGGGAATCACATTCAGTATTTATTGTTTTTACCGCAAGAATCCGAAACAGGCCACATTTATCGGAAGTCTTGTTTATATTTATGCGGGATGGACGATCTATGCGTCTATGAAACATCCTTACTTTTCCAATCCTATGATCTACCTGCCGCTGGTTCTTATGGGAATTGAAAAAGTTTATAAAAAAGAGAAGCCGCACCTTTTTATCTGTGCGACGGCTGTAGCGGCAATGTCAAGTTTTTATTTCTTTTATATGATCAGTATCTTCATGGTGCTGTATGCGGCATTTCGGTATTTCGGTTTATTCCGGAAACGTTCCGTGAAAGATGTATTTCAGTGGTTCCTGAAATTTACAGGTTTCTATCTGGTGGCACTGATGATCGCTGCGACGATTTTTTTGCCTGTGGTGATGACTTTGTTTGGAACAGAACGTTTTCAGGCACAGAATTATGTCCCGTTATTTTATGACCGCATTTACTACGAAAAATATCTCGGCTGTCTGATTGGTGAGAATATGATCCAGTGGGGAGTTGCTGGATATTCCGCAGTTGCCATGGCAGGCGTGTTTGTGATTTTTTCCAAAAGAAAAAAATATACAGGACTGAAACTGGGATTTGTACTTTTAAATCTGTTCCTGCTGATTCCTTTTGCAGGACATGTGCTCAATGGATTTTCCTATGTATCCAACCGCTGGATCTGGGCATATGGAATGCTGATCGCCTATATTCTGGTGCAGGCATATCCGGAACTGTTTGCCTTACAGATACAGGAAAAAAGACGGATTTTTATTATGCTGCTGGGATATTGTGTGCTTGCACTTTTTTCGGAAACAGCCCGTACAGAGCGGAATATCATGGCTGTAATGTTGCTGGTTCTGGCTGTGTTTACAGTAGTTTCCTATGGAAATATTTTTGTGCAGGGAAAATATCTCTGTGGAATGATCGTTACTGTACTGATAGCAAGTATTCTTTTGAATGTGTCATATCAGTATTCTTATGAAAAAGATTATCTGTCAGAGTTTGAAGAAAAGGGCGGAGCACTGGAGGCACTGCAGTCCGGGCCGGATAAAGCGATCCAGAAGCTGGAAGATTCTTCAGTCAGCCGTTATGATCAGTACAAAACGGGCTCTTACGTAAATACTGCCATGTATATGGGAACTAACAGTACTTCTTATTATTTCAGTGTGGCCAATGGAAATATCAGTCGTTTCTTCGATGAAATGTACCTGAATACACCATGGGATTATCATTACAATAATCTGGACGGAAGGACCATTTTGGACCGTTTAGCTGCTGTGAAATATTTTGCCATCAAAAAGAACGGATATGGCTACGTTCCTTATGGATATGATCAGGAAGCTGTTACTACAAAGAAGTACAGGATCTACGAAGATGAGGATGCGCTTCCTCTGGGCTATACGTATGATACCTGGATCCCAAGGGAAAAATATGAAAAACTTTCTGTAACAGAAAAACAGCAGGCTCTTCTTCAGGGAGCTGTCATTGAAAGCAGCAGCCTTCCGGAAACAGACCTTACCTTTGATGACAAGAAAGCAGATTTTACACTGGAAGCAGGAAAAGGCTGTAAGATCAAAGATGGAAAGATCATTGTAACAAAGAAAAATGCCAAGGTTTCTATAGGATATCAGGGAGAACCGGATGCAGAAGTCTATCTTGTGGCGAAAAATCTGGATTTCAACGCATATTCACCGCGTGCCCGGATCAGTGACAGAAAGTGGGATTCTCTTACAGAATATGAGAAGAATACGGTACTTCACGAAGATGACAACTGGCGCTACTGGAAAGAAAGTAAAGAATCCGCAGTAGAGGTTTCTCTGGGAGCGGTGGACAAAACCATCCGGATTTTTACAGACAAATATAACGGATACAGTGGCCGCCATAATTTTCTTCTGAATATGGGGTATAAAAATTACAGCGCAGGAACTATAACGCTGACATTTTCTACTCCTGGGGAATATACATTTGATGATCTTTATCTGGTATGCCAGCCTATGGATTCTGTGGAAAAACAGACAGACCGGCTTGGAGAAGAAAGTCTTCATAATATAAAGACCGAAACTAATAAACTTACCGGAGATATTGAAGTATCTTCAGATAAGTTCCTCGTGTTTTCAATCCCATATAATGCAGGATTTACAGCATATGTGGACGGAAAGAAAGCAAAACTGGTTCAGGCGAACAGTATGTATATGGGGGTTGAGCTGAAAAAAGGAAAACACAGCATTGAGCTTACCTACTGTACACCATATGTGATACCGGGAATGTACCTGAGTGTATCAGGGCTGTTTCTGTTTTTGATGATCGGAATCTTTTACCGGAGGCCAAAGAAACAAAGAGAAAGGGGAAATCAGGAAAAATGAGCAGATTATCGGTGGTTTTGCCTGCGTATAATGAAGAACAGATGCTGGCAAAAACCTGCCGGACGCTGAAAAAAATCCTGGATTTAGCCGAAATCAATTACGAACTGGTTATTGTAGATGATGGTTCTACGGACCAGACATGGAAAATAATTGAGGAAACTGCAGAAAAAGATAGAAATGTGACTGGTGTACATTTTTCCAGAAATTTTGGAAAAGAAGCTGCAATTGTCGCAGGACTGGCTCAGGCGTCAGGAAACGCAGTGGCTGTTATGGACTGTGACCTGCAGCATCCGCCGGAAGTTCTTGTAAAAATGTATCGGTTATGGGAACAGGGCTATGAAGTTGTAGAAGGGATAAAAAAGAGCCGTGGAACAGAAACTGTGTTTCACAGAAAAAGTGCAGGATTTTTTTACAGGATCATGTCCAGGGCAACCGGATTTAATATGGAGAATGCTTCAGACTTTAAACTTCTGGATCGGAAAGCTGTGGAAAGCGTTCTTTCTATGCCAGAGCGGAGCATGTTTTTTCGGGCAACCTCATCCTGGGTTGGATTTAAAAGTACATCTGTGCTTTTTGAGGTGCAGGAGCGGGAAGCAGGAGAGTCTAAATGGTCTACCGGAAGCCTGATCCGTTATGCATTTCGCAATATCGTGGCTTTTACAACGCTTCCGCTGCAGTTTGTAACGATAGGAGCCGGTGGCTGTTTCATATGTTCTCTGCTCTTGCTGATCTATTCACTGGTGAGATATTTTACCGGACATGCAGTAGAGGGTTACACGACTTTGCTGATCGTGATGCTGTTTATCGGCAGTGCGGTGATGATGAGCCTTGGAATTATCGGATATTATATTGCAAGGATCTATGAAGAAGTGAAGCGCCGGCCAAGATATATTGTATCCAGAATCATACAAGGAGGTCATGAAAATGAAAAAACGGATTCTTAAATTATATGAAAATGATGTGATCCGTTATATTTTCTGGGGTGGTTGTACAACGCTGGTAAATCTGGTAAGCTTTTATATTATGAGAGAGCTTGGCATTATTCTGATGGCGGCGAATGTAGTATCGATCATCCTGGCGATCCTGTTTGCATATGTTGTGAATTCCAGATTTGTATTTCATGATCAGTGTGCAACTCTTGCGGATCATATCCGGCCTTTCCTGAAGTTTGTAAGTGCGCGTCTTGTGACAATGGTGATTGAAGTTGGAGGTGTTTGGCTGCTGGCAGTTGTGCTGGGATTTCACGATATGGTTGCAAAATTCTGCACCCAGTTTATTGTGCTGGTGCTGAATTATATATTTAGTAAATTTATAATCTTTACCACAGGTAAAAAAACGGGAGGTAGCAAATGATGACTTTAAAAGAAGCAGTAAAAAAAGTCCGTCCGCTGGATGAAAAGGCCATGGAAGGGGCAAAACAGCGTTGGGACAGTATTGCAAAACCTCTGCATTCCCTGGGCGAACTTGAAAATATGCTGACACAGATTGCCGGGATCACAGGAACACCGGATGTCCGTGTGGAAAAAAAAGCAGTAGTTGCCATGTGTGCAGATAATGGTGTTGTAGAGGAAGGCGTGACTCAGACAGGACAGGAAGTTACCGCAATTGTAGCCGAAAATTTCCTGGCGGGAACCACAACCTGCTGTGTGATGTGCCGGCAGTGTGGTGCGGAACTTTTCCCTGTGGATGTTGGAATGGTAACGGATACAAAAGTCCGTACAGATCTTAAGGTTGCCTACGGAACCAGGAACATGACGAAAGAACCTGCCATGACGAGAGAACAGGCGATCCAGGGCATTGAAGCGGGAATTGCCATGGCCGAGGAACTGAAGGGAAAAGGATACCAGGTTCTTGCCACCGGTGAAATGGGAATTGGAAATACGACCACCAGCAGTGCTGTGGCATCTGTACTTCTCGGGAAACCGGTAGAAGATATGACAGGAAGAGGAGCCGGACTTTCCGGTGAGGGGCTTGTGCGAAAGATCAACGCGATCAAAAAGGCCATTGCCCTGAACAATCCGGACCGCGCAGATGTGATCGATGTGCTGGCAAAGGTTGGTGGACTGGATATCGCAGGAATGACCGGTGTGTTTATCGGTGGAGCGGCATTAGGTATGCCGGTTGTGATGGATGGATTTATTTCCTGTGTATCTGCCCTGATCGCAGTAAAAATCTGCCCTCAGGTCAGTGATTATATCATTGCTTCTCATGTATCCAAAGAACCGGCAGCACACCTGATCCTGAAAGAACTGGATAAAGAAGCGATCATCCATGCGGGAATGTGCCTTGGAGAAGGTACCGGAGCGGTTGCCTTATTTCCACTGATGGATCTTTCCTGTGCAGTATATAATTCCATGAGTACTTTTGGAGATATCAATGTAGAACAGTATGAGGAGCTGAAATAAGATGCTGGTTGTTGTAACAGGAGGCAGCGGAAGCGGAAAGTCTGCTTTTGCGGAGGACAGAGTCCTTTCTTTTGGAGAGTCGAGAAGGATCTATATTGCCACCATGCAGGCTTTTGATGAAGAAAGTCACCGCCGCATTCGAAGACATCGCCGGATGCGGTCAGGAAAAGGATTTGAGACAATTGAGAGATACACAGAGCTGGATGAGTTGATACTTCCAAAGAATTGTGTAGTGCTTCTTGAATGTATGTCCAATCTGGTGGCAAATGAAATGTTCCGGGAAGATGGATTTCATCCGGAGGTTTCCGAAAAGATCACAGAAGGAGTAAGAAATCTTCTTTCACAGGCAGAACACGTGGTGATCGTTACCAACGAAATTTTTTCCGATGGAATTCTCTATGAAGGAGAATCCGAAAAGTATAAGGAACAGCTGGGACAGATCAACTGCAATCTGGCTGAAATGGCGGATGCTGTTGTAGAAGTGGTCTACGGAATCCCGGTCTGGCATAAAGGCGGTGAGAAAGCATGAAAAGTGTATGGAATAGTTTTAAAGCGGCATTTGCCATGTTTTCCAAGATTCCCACACCTATGGTAGACTGGAATAAAGAAAACATGAAGTATATGATGTGTTTCTTTCCTTTTGTGGGAACAGCCATTGGTATTCTGATCTGGCTTGTGGGATGTGTGCTGGGAAGTCATGCACAGATGGAACCGTTTTTTCTTGCAGTGATCCTTACGGTGATCCCGGTCTTTGTTACAGGTGGGATCCATGTGGACGGACTTCTGGACACTTCGGATGCGTTAAGTTCCTGGCAGGAGCGTACAAGAAGGCTGGAGATTCTGAAAGATTCGCATGCAGGAGCATTTGCCATTATCACAGCCTGCGTTTATTTTATCCTGTGGCTGGGTGCCTGGAGCCAGCTACTTGGTGATCACGATGGAATCTGTATCATGAGTATTGGATTTATGATGTCCAGATGCCTTTCCGGAATTGGCGTGATCATATTTCCAAAAGCAAGGACTAATGGAACCGTAGCAGAGTTTTCCAGGAATGCATTGGAGATTGTGGCACGAAATGTTCTGATCGTAATGCTTGCAGCACTGGCAGTACTGATGATATGGATCAATCCGGTAAAAGGTGCGCTTGCGGCAGTAACGGCACTGCTGGTATTCTGGTGGTATCATCACATGGCTATGAAATATTTTGGAGGAACGACTGGAGATCTTTCAGGTTTTTTCCTTTGTATCTGTGAGGTTGTGATGGCTCTGGTACTTGGGATAAGTGGCATTGTTATTCTGTGAAATGAAGATGGAATGAGGTAAAAAGATATGGAAATGATAATCGGCGGTGCTTATCAGGGAAAAAGCAGTTATGCAGAAAAAAAGTTTCCCGATGTAAAATGGAAATGTGGTGCAGAGCTTACAGAAGAGGAACTTCTGGAAGCAGAAGGGGTTCTTGGGTTTCATCAGTACATAAGAAAGTGCCTGAAATCAGGTGAGGATCTGTCCGGTCTTGCAGAAAAACTTGCGGAGAAAAATCCGGGTGTAATCCTGGTCAGTGAGGAAGTCGGATACGGGATCGTTCCGGCCGATGCTTTTGAACGGCAGTATCGGGAGGCTGTAGGCCGTGTTTGTACGGAACTTGCGGGAAAGAGCAGCAGGGTTACAAGAGTTGTATGTGGGATCGGGATGGTGCTGAAAAATGCTTAAATTATATCTGATACGTCATGGTCAGACTCCGGGAAACAAGCTTTCGCGTTATATCGGTACAACGGATGAGCCGTTGAGCGATGAAGGCCGGGAATTTCTGAAAAAACTTTCCTATCCCATGCCGGAGGAGTTGTTTGTAAGTCCACTTCTCCGCTGTGTGGAAACGGCAGAAATTTTTTTTCCGGGAAAGAAGCTCCACATTATAGAAGAACTTTCGGAATGTGATTTTGGAGAGTTTGAGAATAAAAATTACAAAGAGCTTGCCGGAAATGAAAATTATCAGAAATGGATCGACAGCAATGGAACAATGCCATTTCCGGGCGGAGAGAGCAGAGAAGGCTTTAAATATCGCAGCCTGACAGGATTTCAGAAAGCCGTGACACAGTGTATCCGTAAAAATGTGGATACAGCGGCGCTGGTGATCCATGGTGGAACCATTATGAATATTATGGAAGAATATGCGGACAGACACAGACCGTTTTATGAATGGCATGTAAAAAACGGCGGCGGTTATCTGGTTGAACTGGACCAGGATCTCTGGCAAAAAGGACGCAGGGAGTTTACAGTCTGTGAAGCATATATGGAGGGTTAAAAAATGAATGGACAGATGATCAGCTGGACACGCAGTGATCTGAAATGGCGTGCAAAACAGGCTTTTCGTAAAAATTACTGGTCAGCAGTTCTGGTCAGTCTGGTGCTTGCCATTGTGCTGGCATCCGGTGGAAAAGGCGCAGTTCAAAGTGGCGCCAGCAATGTAATGAATTCGGATTATAGTTATCAGGTTAATACCTATAATTCCAATGGTTTCAGTTCCTATGCAGGTCATATGTTTGGCGGATCGTATTCTCCGTGGGCACTGATCTTTGCGCTGGTAGGAGCCGGGGTAGTGGTTGCCGCGGCACTGATCGGGACATTACTTAAGATTTTTGTGTGCAATGTATTTGAAGTAGGAGGTCGCAGTTTTTATATTGAAAATCTGTACGCAGTTCCAGGTGTCGGCAAACTGCTCAGCGCATTTCGTTCCGGATATTATGGAAATGTGGTAAAAACCATGTTTTTCCGGGATCTGTTTACATTTCTCTGGTCTTTACTGTTTATTATCCCGGGAATCATAAAGTCTTATGAATATAAGATGGTTCCGTATCTTCTTGCGGAATATCCGGATATGGACAGAAAAGAAGTTTTTGCAAGAAGCCGTGATATGATGTATGGACAGAAGTGGAATACGTTTGTTCTGGATCTTTCCTTTATTCCATGGAATATCCTTTCCACGATCACCTTTGGACTGGTAGGTCTGTTCTATGTATCTCCATATCAGGATGCGACCTATGCGGAACTTTACGATGCTCTGGCAGCAGGGATGCCGGGAAATAACGGACAGCGGGTGTATGGAAATGGAAACTACTATTATGACTGACAGAATGATCCTTGTACGTGGCGGCGGCGATCTTGCTACCGGCGTGATCCATAAACTTCATCAGAGCGGCTATCACATTCTGATCCTGGAATGCGACCGGCCAAGCGCCATCCGCCGTCATGTAGCTTTCTGTGAAGCCGTTTATGACGGAACTTCGGAAGTGGAAGGCGTTGTGTGCAGAAGGATCCCGGAAACGGAAATTCCGGCACAGTGCAAAAGCTGCTGGGAAAAAGGAGAAATTCCCCTTCTGACAGATACGGAGGGAAAACATATCCGGGAACTTTCGCCGGCAGCAGTGATCGATGCGATCCTCGCCAAAAAAAATCTCGGGACAAACAGAGATATGGCACCAGTGACAGTAGGTCTTGGACCTGGGTTTACCGCAGGAGAAGATGTGGATTATGTGATCGAAACCATGCGGGGCCACAATCTGGGAAGGATCATAAAAGAAGGCAGTGCGCTTCCAAATACAGGTGTGCCTGGTCTGATCGCGGGAATCGGAAAAGAAAGAGTGATCCATTCACCGGCAGCCGGTGAAATGAAGAATATCAGCAGGATCGCAGATATCGTAGAAAAAGACCAGATCATTGCCATGGTTGGGAACGTTCCTGTGAAAGCAACGATATCCGGCGTGATCCGGGGGCTGATCCGTGACGGATATCCTGTTTTTAAAGGGATGAAAATTGCAGATATCGATCCGAGAGCGGAACAGAAAAAAAACTGTTTTACTATTTCGGATAAAGCAAGATGCATTGCCGGAGGGGTACTGGAAGTATTGCTTTCCTGCGGGATACTTCCTGATGTTAAAACAGAAGAAAACTAAAAATATGTGGAGTATGTCATGAACAGAAAAGAGAAAGGGACCCTGACAGCTGCTTTTACAGGAGGTGGAGGAAAAACCAGCCTGATTTTTTATCTGGTAGAAAAATTTTCCAGACAGGGAAAACGTGTGATCGTGACAACGACCACCCACATGGCATGGGAAGAGGACCGTCCTTTTGCAGATGCAGAGGATACAGAGGAACTTTGCAGGCTTATAGAACAATATGGATATGTGATCGCGGCGAAACATAAAGCCGGACAGCCGAAAATTTCCGGTCCTGAACCGGAAACCCTGAAAAGGTTGTCCGGTTTTTGTGATCTTCTTCTTGTAGAAGCAGATGGTGCGAGGAGATTACCTTTGAAAGTTCCTGCTGTGCACGAACCGATAATTCCGGAATTTGCAGATATTGTAGTGGGTGTGACAGGGCTGGATTGCATTGGAAAAAAGATCTGTGATATTGCACATCGTCCGGAGGATGTAGCGGAATTTCTACGGAAAAAGACAGATGAGCCAGTGATGTGGGAAGATGTTGTAAAGATTGCGTCATCGGAAAATGGATTGCGTAAAAATGTGGGTGAAAAAAGTTTTCTGGTATATTTTAATAAGGCAGATGTGCTGGAATCTTCAGGTGTGGCTGAAAATATCATTAAGAAGTGTCGGGAAGCAGGCATAGAAGCAGTGTGTGGAAGCCTGAAAAAGATAATGGAACGGCAGGAAATATGCCGGAAGTTTCATGGAATAAGGAGGAAATGAGAGATGAAGCTGGGACTGATCATGCTGGCAGCGGGAAACAGCAGACGGTTTGGGAGTAATAAGCTTTTGTATACCATTGAAGGAGAACCGATGTACCGGCATATTCTTTCGGAACTTATGAGGGTGAGAAAAGCGCTGAAAGAGCAGAAGCATACCTGTGAAATTACGGTGGTAACTCAGTATGAGGAGATAGCGGCAGAAGCGGAAAAATGTGGAGCGCAGGTGCTTTATAATTTACATCCGGATGAGGGGATTTCTTCTTCTCTGAAAATCGGACTCAGTAGAAATCGAGAGATGGATGCCTGCCTTTTTACAGTCTCTGATCAGCCATGGCTTCGGGGAGAGACGATCCTTGCGCTTTTGGAGGTGTTTTTGAAAGAGGGGAAAGGGATTGCTTGTGTGGAGTATGATGGGAAACTTGGAAATCCCTGTGTTTTTTCGGAGAGGTATTATGGAGAGTTGATGGGACTTGAGGGGGATGTTGGAGGGAAGAGAGTGGTTGTGCGGAATCGGAAGGATGTGGCTGTGATGAGGGTGGTGGATGGGAGGGAAGTAATGGATGTGGATGTGGCGGACGGACGCCGGTGAGGTACCGTCTGGCGTGCGGCACCTGGAATTTAGTAGTGGCAGCGAGAGGCTTTTGGCTATAACTTACGCTTTTTATATGTACAAGTACATAAATAGTCGGCTAGATGTATTATCGGAAAAAAGAAAGCCAGCAGGGAACCGCCCTGGCGTATCGGGATGTTCTGCAGAAGCCGCAGCGCCTTAGAATTCAGCGGACGACGAAGCCTTTCCCGATACGCCAGGGCGGTTCCCTGCGTACGTTTATATTATACTATTATACTTACATAAAATGATTCCTAACCGCTTCCTCCTCAGCCAGCCGCACTGTCTCCTCAGAAGGATTGGAAATCACAGCAGAAGCCACGATCTCACAGGGAGGATTCCCCTTCACACTGTCTACAGCAGCAGTCACAGCAGAAACATCACCAGTCAAAAAAACAGTCGCGTGGCCGCCACATTTCGTCTGCCATGTAAGAAAAGAAACATCAGAAGTCTTCAGCATCTGATCGATCACAAGAATCGCATTGCTACTGCCGACAACCTCAACCAAACCAAAAGCACCATAATTCATAAATCAGTCCCCCCCTTTACTTGTTGATCGTCATTTTCAGCGCAATCTCTGTATCCTCAGAAGGAGAAGCGATCACAGTATGAGAAACGACCTTGCCAAGAGGTCTGGCTGCTTCCAGAGCGACCTCCATAGCTGCATTCACATCAGAGACAGAACCACGCATCTTTACACAGGCACCGCTTTTCAGACGGTTACGTTCAACACTCTGAATTTTAACATTAGCTGCCTTGGAAGCAGCATCAAGAGCAACAAAACAGGCAACCAGGTTATCCAGTTCAAAGACACCTACGGCCATGCCGCTGTAAATGTTATCCATAAAATATACCTCCATCCGGGCTGATTCTCTGTTGTGTGGTTTTTTGACCGATTTCGCCTGGAATCATTACCGTTTTTATGGTTTTATTATATACGTTTTTTGTGGAAATGGCAAGAAATATATAGTATAGTTATGTTTGAAAAAAGAGATTCCGGAATTTAACCAAATCAAGTAAGTCCCCTGCGGGGTTGCGAAAAGCAATAAGCAGTGGGTGGGGACTTGCTTGTATCAGGAGGAGTGCAAGCGCCTCCTGATAAACTGCGGAGCAGTTATTTGGTGTAGAGCTACGTAGCGAAGCGGATTGCGAATATCCGCTTGACCCAGGAATCTGTGAATTTTAGAAATATCAGGAAGGTGAAAAAATGCAGACGCATCAGACAGATTTTTCAAATGGAAATGTCTACCGGAATATTATGGAGGTTGCTGTACCGATGATCATCGCGCAGATTCTGAATCTTCTGTATAATATTGTAGACAGAATCTATATCGGAAGAATTCCGGAGATTGGAGCTACCGCACTGACGGGAGTGGGACTTTGTTTTCCGATTATTACATTGATTACCGCATTTACCTATCTGTTTGGAAATGGCGGCTCCCCACTCTGTTCCATGGAACGGGGAAGAGGCAATGAAAAAGAAGCGGAGATGCTGATGGGAAACACATTTGTCATGCTGATCTGGGCTGGGGCAGTTCTTACTGTTACGGGGCTTGCTTTTTACAGGCCTATTCTTTATGCATTCGGGGCCAGTGATGTCACATTTCCCTATGCTGCCAGCTACATAAAGATCTATCTTCTGGGGACACTGTTTGTAATGATCACACTGGGAATGAATCCGTTTATCAACAGCCAGGGATTTGGAAACACAGGAATGTTTACAATCCTGATCGGAGCAGTGTTAAATATTATCCTGGACCCGCTTTTTATTTTTGGATTTCATATGGGAGTCAGAGGGGCAGCTGTGGCGACAATCATTTCCCAGTTTTGTTCCACAGTATGGGTGTTACGTTTTTTATGTGGGAAAAAAGCAGTTCTGAACCTGAAAAAAAGTGCCTTCAAAATTTCCTGGAAACGTGTGAGGGACATCGTAAGTCTTGGAATGTCCGGATTTTTTATGGCTTTTACCAACAGCCTGGTGCAGGTAGTCTGTAATGCGACACTCCAGACCTGGGGTGGAGATATTTATGTGGGAGTGATGACCGTTTTGAACTCTGTCCGTGATATTTTTACCATGCCGGTTCACGGGCTGACCACAGGTGCTTCTCCGGTTATGAGTTTTAATTATGGAGAAAAAGCCTATGACAGGGTAAAAAAAGCAATTAAATTTATCACAGCAGTCTGTGTTATCTATACACTGGCAGGCTGGGGAATCCTGAAACTGATGCCGGAATTTTTTATCCGTATATTCAACAGTGATCCAGAACTTCTTGAAAAGGGCGTTCCGGCACTTCATATTTATTTTTTCGGGTTCTGTTTTATGGCTTTGCAGTTTACCGGCCAGAGTGTATTTGTGGCACTTGGAAAAGCAAAAAAAGCCACTTTTTTTTCACTGCTTCGAAAAGCGATCATAGTAGTTCCACTGACGATCCTGCTCCCCTATGTGAAAGGCCTGGGAACAGACGGTGTATTCTGGGCAGAGCCGATTTCCAATCTGGTAGGAGGATGTGCATGTTTTTTTACCATGCTGGCAACGGTTCTGCCGGAACTGAATGAAAGACCAGGAACCGGGAACAAATAAACTTTAGCAGACAGAACAAATAAAATAATAAAAAGGAGAACAGTTTATGTGTACAGCAGCAACTTATAAGACAAAAGACTTTTACTTCGGAAGAACACTGGATTACGAATTCTCTTATGGAGATGAGATCACCATCACACCGAGAAATTATACATTTGAGTTTCGGCATATGGAGAAACTTTCCAGCCATTATGCGATTATAGGCATGGCTCACGTAGCAGGAGATTATCCACTTTATTATGATGCTGTCAATGAAAAAGGTCTTGGAATGGCAGGCCTTAATTTTGTTGGAAACGCTGTATATAATGAGGTAGAAAATGGAAAAGAAAATGTGGCGCAGTTTGAATTCATTCCGTGGATCCTTAGTAAATGTGCCACTGTGCAGGAGGCAAAAGATCTCCTGAAAAAGATCAATCTTGTAAAAACTCCGTTCAGTGAAATGCTTCCCTGTGCACAGCTTCACTGGATCATAGCGGATAAAGAAGAAGCAATCACAGTGGAATCCATGGCAGACGGCCTTCATGTCTGGGATAATCCGGCAGGCGTTCTTACGAATAATCCGCCTTTTGACCAGCAGATGTTTATGCTGAATAATTATATGCATCTTTCTCCCAGACAGCCGGAAAATCATTTTTCCGAATCTCTGGGATTAAAAACCTACAGCCGTGGCATGGGAGCACTGGGACTTCCGGGAGATCTTTCCTCCGCATCCAGGTTTGCAAGAGTAGCGTTTGTGAAAGACCATTCTTTTTCCGGAGATTCCGAGGAAGAAAGCGTCAGCCAGTTCTTTCATATCCTGGGGTCTGTTGACCAGCAGAGAGGCTGCTGTGAGGTAGAACCAGGAAAATATGAGATCACTCTTTATACCTCCTGCTGTAACTGTGATAAGGGAATTTATTATTATACAACTTACGAAAATCATCAGATTTCTGCAGTTCATATGCACCATGAAGATCTGGATGGGACTGTGCCTGTGAGATATCCGGTTCTTCAGGGCGAAAAAATCTGTCTGCAGAATTAAAATTGCAGAGCTTTTTTGTATGTGCTAGAATAAGCAGGATGATTTTATGACTGTCCGAAGTAAACGGGCAGGAACGAGAGGAGAAACACAATGGCTTTATTTCAGGCATTTCGGGCAGTAAGACCCGCTGAGGGAAAAGCAGAGAAAGTGGCAGCACTTCCCTATGACGTAGTGAGCAGAGAGGAAGCGCGTGAAATTGGAGAAAAAAATCCGTACTCTTTTCTCCATGTAGACAGAGCGGAAATGGATCTGGATCCAGGGATCGATCTTTATGATGCAAAAGTCTATCGGAAAGCAAAGGAAAACTTGGATCGCTTTCAGGCAGAGGGAACTCTGATACAGGATGAAAAACCGAATTATTATCTGTATGAACTGATCCGGAAGGGAAAATCCCAGACAGGAATCGTGGGCGTCAGCTCTATCGATGATTATATGAATGGCGTGATCAAGAAGCATGAACTGACAAGAGAGGATAAAGAGCAGGACAGAATCCACCATGTGGATATCTGCGATGCCAATACTGGTCCGATCTTTCTTGCCTGCAGATATCCGGAAGAACTTCTTGTACTGATGGAAAACTGGAAAAACAGCCATGAACCGGTATATGATTTTACTTCGGAAGATGAAATTACACATCGGGTATGGATCGTGGATGAAGAGGAAAAGATTCAGAAAATCAATCGCCTTTTTGGTGAAATTTCTTCCATCTATATTGCAGACGGACATCACAGAGCAGCGTCTGCCGTAAAAGTAGGACAGAAACGAAGAAAAGAACATCCGGATTATACAGGAAAAGAAGAGTTTAACTTTTTCCTGTCTGTGGTATTTCCTTATGATCAGCTGACGATCCTTCCCTATCACAGGATTGTGAAAGATCTTAAAGGCATGGAACCGAAAGCTTTTATCGGAAGTATGAAGTTTAATTTTGAACTGATGGCAATGCCGGGATTTCCATGTAAACCGGTGGAAAAACATTGCTTTGGTTTCTATGTAGATGGGGAATGGTTTCATCTGAAAGCGTATCCGGATATTTATGCGAAGAAAGACAGTGTAGGACAGCTGGATGTATCCATTCTTCAGGATAAGGTTCTGGGACCGGTACTTGGAATTGAAGATCCGCGTACAGATGAGAGAATCTGTTTTATGGGAGGAAATCACAGACTGAAGGATCTGGCTGCGGTTGCGGATGAAACTGGCGGCGCTGCTTTTGCCATGTATCCGACTTCCATGGAAGAACTGATGAATATTGCGGATGAAGGGAAACTGATGCCGCCTAAGAGTACATGGTTTGAGCCAAAGCTTCGAAGTGGTCTTTTTATCCATAAACTTTCAGACTGATGATTGCTTTTTTATAAAATTTTAATAAACTCGTCAGGAAAATCTTAGGAAATCACTACAGATTGCTCACATTTATTTTATAAGATATAAACTATGGTGAGCAAATGAGAAAGAGGGGTTTTCATGACAAACGAACAGTATTACGATTGTATCCAGCCATATCAGAATGCATGTCAGATCATGCGGGCTAAGCTCGAGGTGCTCAATGGAAGTCTGTACCAGAAGTCGTCCGTATCTCCGATCCATAATATCCAGGAGCGGATCAAAGCCAAAAAAAGCATCGAGAAGAAGCTTGAAAAGCTGGGGCATTCGGACAGTGTGCAGAACGCCAAGGATTATCTCCGGGATATTGCGGGGATCCGTGTGATCTGCTATTTTATAGATGATATTTATAACCTTGTAAATGCTCTGAAAAGACAGAGTGAACTGATTTTTATCCGGGAGAAGGATTACATACAGAATCCGAAACCTAACGGGTACAGGAGTTATCATGTGATCATTGCCGTACCTGTCTATTATCTGGATACGATGGAATATTTTCCGGTAGAGATACAGTTGCGTACCATGACCATGGATCTGTGGGCAAGTATGGAGCACCGGGTCTGTTATAAGAAACTTCCGGAACACAGGGAAGAGCTGGCAGAGGCATTTTGTCAGTATGCAGATATCCTGGGAAAAATCGAGGAACAGTTTGAAGCATATAACGAAACAGGAATGCTGGAGGAGATTGCACCTTCCGAAGTTGTGGAATCTCCGACTGAGGGATAGAAATGGAAATTGAAGAAGAGTTTATTTCCGGATTCTGCCGCACTATGAACAGTGGAGAGACGGTATGCTGCGAGTATACACGGAGAGAAGACGGAAGCAGAGAGCTGACTTTTATGGACTGTGCACATGAACGATGTGTGAATACAGGAGCCTGTGAGATTTTCAGACAGGCACATGAACTGGAGCAGAAATAAAAGATACGGACAGGAACAGAAATAAGAAACCTGCCGATCAAACAATATAAATACGAGGAAAGAAATATGAAACATACAGTAGATGCAATGGGCAAACAGTGCCCGATTCCTGTAGTAATGACCAAGAAGATCCTGGATAAAGCGGAACAGGGGGATGAGATCCAGGTTCTTGTAGATAATGAGACCGCGGTAAACAACTTAAGCAGACTTGCCGGAAGTACCGGATGCAGTTTTGTCTCCAGAAAGACGGAGGACGGTTATGAGATCCATATGGTAGTGAAATCCGACGTGCAGGCCAGAACTGCTGCAGAACCGGAAATTGTCTGCACACCAGCCGTACCACAGGGGGATTATACAGTGGCCATCACTTCCGATAAGATGGGAGACGGAGATCCGGAGCTTGGAGCAATCCTTATCAAAGGCTTTGTGTATGCCCTGACACAGCTTGAGACGCCGCCGTCTGTAATGCTTTTTTATAATGGAGGGGCGAAGCTTACTGCTTCGGATTCCCCATGCATTGAAGATCTGAAAACTCTGCAGGAGCAGGGATGTGAGATCCTGACATGTGGAACCTGTGTGAATTTTTATGGACTGAAGGAACCGGCAGTGGGAACTGTAACAAATATGTATGCCATTGCAGAGAAACTTACAAAAGCAGGTAAAGTGATCCGCCCATAAAATGGATAAAAGGATGTCGTTTACTGGAAGATAGCAAAGCGAAACAGGAATGTCCGCTTTATGATATGGAAATGCCGCAGATTTTTTGGATTCTGCGGCATTTTTGAAACTTTTATAATTCAATATCAATATTCTGTTCTTCAATGTTATGACGTTTTGCATAACCGGTAAGCATCAGTGTCAGGGCACCATCTCCGGTTACATTGCATGCAGTTCCGAAGCTGTCCTGCAAGGCAAAAATAGTAAGCATCAGTGCAGTACCGGAACTGTCGAATTTCAGCACACCGGTAATGATGCCAAGGGATGCCATAACAGTTCCGCCGGGGACACCGGGAGCGCCGATGGCGAATACACCGAGAAGCAGACAAAACAGAACCATAGTTCCTGGTGTCGGAACAGAGCCGTACAGGATCTTGGAAACAGCCATACAGAAGAAAACTTCTGTAAGAACGGAACCGCAGAGATGAATATTTGCAAACAGAGGGATTCCGAAATTTACAAGATCTTTGCGAAGCGGTTTGGCCCGGGATGCACACTGAAGTGCTACAGCCAGTGTTGCGGCAGAAGACATGGTTCCTACCGCAGTCAGGTAAGCAGGTGCGTAATGGCGTACAACCTCCAGAGGATTTTCACCGGAGTAGATTCCGGCCAGTATGTACAGAAAAGCCATCCAGATGAAATGTCCGGCCAGAACCAGCACGATGATCTCCAGGAAAACCGGCAGCTGTCTGGTAATCGTACCTTCATAGGCAAGTCCGCAGAAAGTAGAGCCGATAAACAGCGGAAGAATGGGAATGATGATCCTTGATACCAGAGCCAGAACGATTTTCTGGAACTCATCCAGAAGACCGGTGACCAGTTTCGCTTTTGTCCAGGTGGCAGCCAGACCGATCATAACCGAAAAAACAAGAGCGCTCATAACCGACATGATCTGAGGAATCTCCAGTTCGAAGATTACTTCAGGCAGCTGTTTTAGCCCTGCTGCATAGGAATGAATGGACAGATGTGGAATAATAAAAAATCCGGATGCTGTGGAAAAAAGTGCCGCACCTATGGAAGAACCGTAGGCAAGGACAACGGCAACGCCCAGCATTACAGAAGCATTTTTGCCAAGCTTGGTGATGGATGGAGCGATAAAACCAAGAACGATCAGCGGAACACAGAAGGTGATAATCTGGCCCAGAATGTACTTGACTGTAACAACAATATTAAGAACTGCCATGGAAATTCCGTTTGTGCTGTACCGGTTCAGAACAAGCCCGGAGAGGATACCCAGGATTACAGCCACAAGGAGTTTAAAAGGCAGACTTTTGAAAAAAGATCCTTTTTTCATTGGAAAACCTCCTCTGATAGTATAAAATAAAGCCAAAACCAATTATATGATTATTTTATAAAAAGCACAAGGAGATTTGACATGATTTATCTGGATAACGCTTCTACAAGTTTTCACAAACCGGACTGTGTTGCCAGAGCAGTGGTGGAAGCCATGCAGCAGGCCGGAAACAGTGGAAGAGGAAGCAGTGGAGAAGCAATGGAAGCCTCAAGGCTTATTTTTGATACAAGATGCAGGATCGCTCAGATGTTTGATGCAGAAGGACCGGAATGTGTGGCATTTACCGCAAACGCAACAGAAGCTTTAAATACAGCATTGTTTGGGATCCTGCATCCGGAAAGAGAAAAAGTCCATGCGATCTGTACGGAGATGGATCATAACAGTGTGCTGCGTCCCCTTTATCTGCTGGAAAAAGAAGGACTGGATCTGACCATTCTTCCGGCGGATCGAAAAGGAATGATTTCTCTTACTGAACTGGAAAGTTCTATCCGGCCGGAGACGAGAGCAATCATATGCACCCATGCATCAAATCTTACCGGAAACAGGAATGATATCCGTGCGATCGGTGAGATCGCAAAAAAACATAAAAAACTTTTTGTTTTGGATGCTGCACAGACAGCAGGAGTCTTTCCGATTTCCATGAAAAAAGATCATATTGACATTTTATGTTTTTCGGGGCACAAAGGTCTTATGGGACCACAGGGAACAGGAGCGATCTGTGTTCGCCCAGGGGTTCATGTAGAACCCCTGAAAGTGGGCGGAAGCGGAATCCTGACTTTTCAGAAAGAACACCCGGGAGATATGCCGGAAGCACTGGAAGCCGGGACACTGAACAGTCACGGAATTGCCGGATTACGGGCAGCTCTTGAATGGATCCAGGAAACAGGAGTGAACCAGATCCGGGAAAAAGAACAGATGCTGATGTGGCGTTTTTATGACCAGGTAAAAAAAATTCCGGGAGTTACGGTGTACGGAGATTTTTCCCAGAAAGACCGATCTCCTGTGGTGACACTGAACATTGGAGATGAAGGTTCCGGGGAAGTTGGAATGGCACTTGGAGAAGAATACGGGATCAGTGTTCGGTCCGGCGGACATTGTGCACCGCTTATGCATAAAGCTCTGGGAACAGAAAAAACAGGCGCAGTGCGATTCAGCTTTTCTTATTTTAACACAGAAGAAGAGATCGATATGGCTGCCATGGCAGTGAGGAAACTTGCATCAGAGATTGAGGACTGAGAAGAAGGGACTGAGGTTATGTATCAGAAAATATATGATGTGGTAGAAAAAAGAGGACGTACAAGAACAGGGATCATCCTTGGCGGAGAATATGCAGGACTTAAATATCTTGCGGAAGAAGACTGCTTCTTTTATCCGGATAATAAAACAGGAGAAAAAGCAGCCGAAGATTTTCTGAAAGAAACAGTAACTGCCGCGGTGGAGACAGGCGTAGTGAAAGTAAAGAACCAGGAGATCTTTGTAGAGATTTATGAGAAGAATCCAAGGCTGATCATTCTCGGAGGCGGCCATGTATCACTTCCTGTGGCTGAGATTGGAAAACTTCTGGGATTTCATGTAACGGTAATGGATGACAGGGAAGATTTTGTGACGCAGGAGCGTTTCCCTCAGGTGGATGAACGGATCACAGGCGATTTTGAAACCTTATCAGAAAAAATCCCTCCTTACGAAAATGCCTGGTATGTGGTTGTGACGAGAGGGCATCTGGGAGATTCCGCCTGTGCAAGACAGATCCTTAAGAGACCATTTGCCTATTTCGGGATGATCGGAAGTAAGACAAAAGTACGGATCACCAGAGAGAAACTTTTTGAGGAGGGATTCACGGAAGAACAGGTGAACAGCATCCATGCCCCTATTGGCCTTCCTATTGGGGGACAGATGCCGGCGGAGATCGCGGTAAGTATCATGGCAGAAATCGTGCAGGAAAAAAACAGACATTTTCGTACATACTGTGATGAGGATGTAGAAGCGGCTGTGCGCTGTGGAGTTTCAGGGACTATGGTTACCATTATCGAGAAGAAAGGATCTTCGCCAAGAGGAACAGGAAGTAAGATGTTCGTGTTCCGGGATGGAAGAACAGCAGGAAGCATTGGCGGCGGAAAAGTAGAATTCGAAGCCGGAAAACATGCAGTGAATGTGCATACAACAGAAACCAGAGTTTATGAACTTGGACAGGGCGTGGGAGATATGGGAATGATCTGCGGAGGAACTGTAAAAGTGCTTTTTGAGCCTGTAAATGTGTGAAAGAATGGGGCAGGACTTGCATAATATGCCAAAATCGTGTATATTTGATGGTAATGTGATTGGACGAAGATGCCGGGTGGGAAGTTGATTTCATACCGGCGTATAAGGGAGGACCATAAATAATGAAGAAAAAATGTATTTTGGCGCTGATCCTAGGTGCTGCTTTTATGGCACAGGGATGTGGATTTACGGAAGGTACCGATGCTGTTGTGACTGTTGTGGATTCTACTCCAACTCCGGAACCCACAGAAGCACCGGAAGAAACCGCTACTCCGACACCGGAGGCAACTGCGGAAGCCGATTCCACAGCAGCAGCTGATCCTACTGCCCAGGCAGCAGCAACCGAACAGACACCAAGCGGAATTAATGTACAGGCTCAGGATGCAACCTATTATGCAGTAGAAGGTGTGAATTTACGTTCCGATGCCAGCGCAGACGCAGAGTTCGTGGCAGGTGTACTTTCCGGAGAATCTCTGAAATGCACAGGAATCTGTGACAATGGATGGATCCGTGTAGACTATAACGGACAGACTTGTTATGCATCCGGTGATTATGTCAGCACGACACCGCCGGCAGGTGCGGCAGCAGCGACGACAGATACTGCAGCGGCAGCACAGTAAAGCACACAGAAAAGAAAACCCCGGTAACTGTATTCTGGTAAATAACCAGTGCAGATGCCGGGTTTTTTATGTTTACAGAATGTAAATGTCTGTTTTATTTTCGTAAAATCTTCCGGGATCTATTCCGGATATACAAGACGGTCCGGCTTGATATCATAAAGGACTTCATTCAGATACTTCTTTGCAAGATATTTGGCCATACCCAGGTTCATGTCAAGGTAGTTACCGCAGTCTTTTGCGGAAGCACCAGGAATCTCACCTTCAAAATCGCGGATAAACTCAAACATTTCGATCATAAGAGGAACGATATCTTTGGATTCATAATCTCCGTTAAGAAGAAGATAATTTCCGGTACGGCATCCCATAGGTCCCCAGTATATTACTTTCGGTCCGAATTCTTTATGATTACGGAGAAATGTAGCAGCCAGATGTTCCATAGCGTGAAGTTCGGCTGTATTCATAACAGGCTCCTCATTGGGAGAGGTCATACGGATGTCAAAGGTTGTGATCACCTGATCGCCTACAGGATCTTTCCGTGAAACATATACACCAGGCTGAAGCTTGATGTGGTCTATGGTAAAACTTGTGATTTTTTCCATGATGATTCCTCGCTTTCTGAAATAAAACTTATATGATATAAGATACCATAACAGTTATTTTAGCAGAGAACGGAAACAGATACAAGTGAGGGATTGTGTAAAGTTGACTTTGTGAAAGGATAATGTTAAACTGAGAAAAGCTTACAGGGGGAGAGCGGGAAAGCTCATCCGGAAAACAAAAAACAGAAAATATAACAGAGTTTCCGGGATCTGATAAGGAGGATTTATAAAGTGAAACATAAAGTTTTATCAGTATTATTTGCAACAGTTTTTACAGCAGGAATGCTGGCGGGCTGCGGAAGTTCGGATACAGCTTCACAGAAGCAGGAGATGACTCTTGAGGAAGAGAGCACAGAGGGACAGACTGCTGTAGATGATGAAACCGCAGCGAAAGCAGTTTCCGAGGAGGAAGCTGAGCAGGCAGGATTTACCGATTCACTGGAAGACAGCGGGGAAGAGGAGTCAGGAGATTCAAAAGACACAGCTGAAAATGAATCCGCGGAAGATTCTGCTGAAGATACAAAATCCGTGGAAGAGAATGCAGAAGACAGTACGGAAACGGAATTTGATGATGGTTCAGATAAAGCTTCCGCAGCAGGAACTACAGTGATCGATACCAGCCAGCAGCTTACTGGTACCTACCATGCAGCGATCACAGTGAAGAACTACGGAGAGATCGATGTGGAACTGGATGCGGATACAGCCCCGATCACTGTAACCAACTTTGTTAAATTGGTACAGGATAACTTTTATGACGGGCTTACTTTCCACAGGATCATCGATGGATTTATGATCCAGGGTGGCGATCCGAAGGGCGACGGAACCGGCGGAGCAGATGAGGAGATCAAAGGAGAATTTTCCAATAATGGTGTGAAGAACGATATTTCCCATGTACGTGGAACCATCTCCATGGCCCGCAGCACAGACCCGGACAGCGCAAGCTCTCAGTTCTTTATCGTGCAGTCTGATTCTACATATCTGGATGGAGATTATGCTGCATTTGGCCATGTAACATCCGGAATGGATATTGTTGACAAGATCTGTAAGGATGCCAAGCCATCTGATGGCAATGGAACGATTGCCAAGGATCAGCAGCCGGTGATCGAAAGTATCCGCATGGTTGACTGACAGGAGGAAGAGGGATGCTGAAAGGGAAAACTGTACTTCTTGGGATCACAGGAAGTATTGCCGCATATAAGATCGCATATCTGGCAAGTGCGCTTAAGAAGCTTCATGCAGATGTCCATGTGCTGATGACGGAGAATGCCACGAATTTTATCAATCCGATCACGTTTGAGACACTGACCGGAAATAAATGTCTGGTGGATACTTTTGACCGGAATTTTCAGTTCCAGGTAGAACATGTTTCCATTGCAAAGAAAGCAGATGTCGTAATGATCGCACCGGCCAGTGCCAATGTGATCGGCAAGATTGCCAATGGCCTTGCCGATGATATGCTTACAACAACAGTTATGGCCTGTCGATGCCAGAAAATTTTTGCACCGGCCATGAATACTGCCATGTATGAAAACCCTATTGTGCAGGATAATATTAAGAAGCTGTTATCCTATGGTTATGAAGTGCTGACACCGGCAAGTGGATATCTGGCCTGCGGAGATACAGGTGCAGGGAAAATGCCTGAGCCGGAGACACTTCTGGAATACATTCTGAAAGAAGTCGCTTTTGAAAAAGATCTCGCCGGCAAAAAAGTTCTGGTAACAGCAGGACCGACACAGGAAGCGATCGATCCGGTCCGTTGCCTTACCAATCATTCTTCCGGAAAGATGGGATACGCAATTGCAAAGATGGCTATGCTCCGGGGAGCGGAGGTCACGCTGGTAAGTGGACCTACCGCCATCCAGCCACCACTCTTTGTAAATGTGATTCCTGTGACAACGGCCAGAGATATGTTTGAGGCAGTAACAGACTTAAGTGATCAGCAGGACATTATCATAAAAGCAGCAGCAGTGGCGGATTACCGTCCGAAGCAGGTCTGTGAAGATAAAGTCAAAAAGAAAGATGATCAGATTTCCATAGAGCTTGAGAGGACAGATGACATTCTGAAATATCTGGGCCTGCACAAGAGAACCGGACAGTTCCTCTGCGGCTTTTCCATGGAAACAAAAGATATGATCGGTAATTCCAGGGCAAAACTTGAAAAGAAAAATCTGGATATGGTAGCAGCGAACAACTTAAAGGTTGAAGGTGCCGGATTCCAGGGCGATACCAATGTTCTGACCCTGATTACACAGGATGAGGAAGTGTCACTCCCTCTTATGAGTAAGGAGGATGCAGCCCTTAAAATCCTGGATAAAATTCTTGCACTTATTACGTGCAGGAATACCACGAAATAACCAGATCAAAAATTCAGATGATCAGGTTTTTAAATGAGTAAAGCGGATTCTGAAGGAGAGAAAAATCCGGACCGCTTTCCATCACCGTATTGTATCCGTAAAGAAAATACCGGGATATGCTGTGTTCCGGAAGATTTCTGAGACGGAACGGTAACAAGGAGGAAGAAAAAATGAAAAACAACAACAGATTTACAACAGCGCAGCTTACGTTACTTGGCCTGATGGCAGCAATTTTACTGCTTATGGCTTACACACCACTGGGATATCTGAATATCGGACCACTGGCTATTTCCTTTAACGTGATCCCGGTAGCGATCAGTGCAGTAGTTCTCGGTCCTGTAGGAGGAGCCGTAGCAGGTGCGATCTTCGGCCTCACCAGCTTTCTGCAGTGTATCGGAGTGGGGGGCTCCAGTGCGATGGGAGTTGTGCTTTTTGGTATCAATCCGGTATTTGCTTTTATCCAGCGATTTGTACCACGACTTCTCGATGGTATCTGCCTGGGATACATCTTCAGAGGTATGCGTAAAGTCAGCAATACTTATGTAGCCTGTGCTGTGACCGGATTTTTTTCCGCATTTCTGAATACGCTGTTCTTTATGGCAGCACTTGTAGGACTGTTCGGAAATACTGAATATGTTAAAAATCTGATGGGTGGCCATAACATTATCATCGGCTGCTGCCTGATGGTAGGAATCAATGCTGTATGTGAGATGGTTTCCTCCACCGTGATCACCGGTGCAGTAGGAGCCGCTCTTTCCAAAGCACATCTGATCCCTTCCACACAGATTAGCCGTGAGAAAGCAAAGGCATAAAACGTTTCATTATTTTATAAAAAGACGGGAAAAGAAAATTATGATTTTAGCAATTGATATTGGAAACACAAACATTGTTGTCGGATGTATTGATGACAAAAAAACATACTTTATTGAGCGGCTTTCCACTGTGCGGACCAAGACAGAACTGGAATATGCCGTTGATCTCAAGACAGTGCTGGATATTTATCACATCAAAAAAACAGATATTGAAGGTTGTATTATTTCCTCCGTTGTTCCGCAGATCACCAATATTGCCAAGCTGGCGGCAGAAAAAATCCTGAAAAAAGAGGTTATGGTACTGGGACCTGGAGTAAAAACAGGCCTGAATATCATGATGGATAATCCGGGACAGCTTGGAGCGGACCTTGTGGCAAATGCGGTAGCTGGTCTGAACGAGTATCCGGTCCCTTTTATTGTGATCGATATGGGAACTGCAACCACCGTCTCCGTTGTCAATGATAAGAAACAGTATATCGGTGGTATGATCATGCCAGGCGTAGGTGTATCTCTGGACGCACTGACAGCCAGAGCATCCCAGCTTAGCGGGATCAGTATTGACGCACCGAAACATGTACTTGGAAAAAATACCATCGAGTGCATGAAGAGCGGTGTGCTCTACAGCAATGCAGCGGCTATTGACGGAATTGTTGACCGTGTGGAAGAGGAACTTGGAGAAAAGGCAACCGTGATCGCAACTGGTGGCCTTGCAAAGAAGATCGTTTCTCACTGTAAGAAAGAGATCATCCTGGATGAGGATCTTCTGCTTAAAGGACTGCTTGTGATTTATGAGAAAAATAAATAATTAACAGAAATGGCGAAACAGCTGTCTGTGTGCAGGGAATGTAATGCACATAAGGCAGCTGTTTTTTTGTGTTTGTTTATTTTTACAGGCTTTTTTCTGCAAATGCTTTCTGGAAATCTTCCGGTACAGGGGCCAGAAAACGTAGAGTTTTTTTTGTGATGGGGTGGCAGAATTCCAACTGAAAAGAGTGGAGTGCCTGCCGGCTGATCCGGTCAAAAACCGGATGATAAAGGAAATCTCCGGGGAGAGGACAGCCGATGTATTTCATATGGACACGGATCTGATGTGTACGTCCCGTGTCCAGATGAAGTTCCACAAGAGAATAGCCGTTACTGACAGCAAGGCGTTCATAATGAGTTACCGCAGTTTCTCCATGCTCCCAGTTTACTTCTCTGGTGATAACGGAGTCATCCATTCGTGCAATGGGCGCGGAAACGGTTCCTCTTTCCGGTGGAATTCCATCTGTAAGAGCCAGGTAAGTGCGGCGGATCTGGCGCTGTTTCATCTGAGCAGACAGAAGTGCACCACTTAAGGGATTTTTTGCCAGGACGAGGACACCGGTAGTGTCCCGGTCCAGCCGGTTGATACAGCGGTAGACAAAATTTCCCCCCTGCTGTTTATAATACCAGGCCACTCCGTTGGCAAGAGTATTCTCGTAGTTCCCGGCAGAAGGATGCACAGGCATATCAGCAGGTTTGTTCAGGACAAGGATATCTTCATCCTCATACAGGATATCCAGCGGCAGCTGCACCGGGATGATGGAAGCAGCCGATCCGTTATCAGCTGCTCCGTTTTCTTCCGGGACAAGGATCCGAAGAACATCCCCCTCTTTCAGAACCGTCCTGCCAAAAGCCGGATGCCCGTTCAGCAGGATCGCATGCTCTGCACGCTTCATAGTTGTCAATATATGTTTGGAAAAACCATTTTTTCTGAGAAAAGAAAGAACGGAAGTTTCGGAATCTCCGGATAAGATGGTATAGGTAATAATTCTCTGCATATGTGTTTCCTTTTTTGGGGTGGATTTTTTGATGTTTATTATAGTGGAAATAACACTGTGTTAACAGTATAACATTTGAAAGAATAATTTACCAGACGGATGCAGCAGGGAGTTTAGATACTGCCCGGGAGAAATGGTGTCGTAAAATATCTTCATAAGTCACAGACTAAAAAGACATATTTCTACAACCTTTTGTAATGATACCATCGTCATTTTCCTTTGTCAAGGCGTGCAAATGACGCTTTATAAGCTAAAAATGACGATTTCTACAACTATTTTCAACAATTTATGCCAAAAAAATCTTTGATCATACATCCAAAATCTTATTAGTGGTCACTTTTCTTTTACTCAAATCCTTGTAAAATCAATGTTTCTACGTATTTTCTATTTTTTTAAAGTAGTCAATAAGTGGTCAGATATAGAACTGACATAACTGGAAAAGCCGCTTAATATAAGAGATTTCGCTGCTTTTTCGCTTATGAAAATATTAAGCGAACAATAACAGCAGAAAGTGATTCCATGAAGACAGGATACAGTATCAGGACATGGCGCATGCGGCTTTTCTGTTCTGAAAAGCAGATACTTGCGGAAACAGAGAAGTTATATTGCGAGGCAGTTGTTTTTTATTATGAGCTTTTAAAGGACAGAAATGAACTCTGGACAGAAAATCTTCTTACGATCCAGGGACAGCTGGAGAAATTAACGGTTCTTGGAAAAGATGGAAGAGTTCCTGAATATCTTCCACCAGGGGGAAAACTTCCGGTTTACTTTCGACGGTCCGCAATGAATAAGGCGTCTATGGCAGTAAAAACATCGGCTGCTTCCGGATGTTTTCCACAGAAGATTGAAGCGAATATTACTTTTTTAAAGGAATGTACAGAGATCTTACATCCACTTCTGTAGTTTTGAAACTCTGGAATGGAAAGAAATGGATCTGGACGGAATGCGGACTTACAGGACGCTCTTTTCCGGCAAATTCGGCGTTACTTTCACCGACTCTGGTTCACGAGGGAAAATGGCTGATGTTGCATGTTCCTGTGAAGCAGGAAAATTCGGATGCCAGGACTGCAAAAGAACGGATGAAAGAAGGCTGCAGAGTATGTGGTGTGCGTTTTACAAATACGGATAGTTTTGCGGTATGCAGTGTGCTGGATGAACGGTCCAGACCAGTCAGTGTGAAAAACTGTCACGGAGGAAATGCATATCGTTATCACTGCAAAACATTGCTGAAAAAAATAGAAGCATCCAAAGTTTTTACGGATAAAGACAACGTGGATCAGCCAAATAAAAAATATTACATGCGTTATAAACACCTGAACGAGCATTATGCACATCAGGTAAGCAGAGAAATTCTGGATTTTTGCAAAGAGAACCAGGCAGGAATTATTGTGCTTCCGGAATATGATGAGGATTTTTCCCGTATGACCATGTACAGAAGCGGCAATGATTCCCCGCTTCATCTGAGCACAAAGATACGAAATTATCTGAAATATAAAGCCTGGGCAGAAGGAATCCTTGTTTTGGAACTACGCGCCGATGGAACAGAAAAATACTGCTCAATCTGCGGTTCACCCGGAAAAAAACAGAGCAAATTGTTCATCTGCCAGAACGGCCACCAGATCAACCGCTTTCTGAACGGCTCCAGAAACCTGGCCTGCAAATGCCAGCAAAGCTTTCAGAAAAGATCTGGATCAAAAAGTTAATAAGCGGCAGAAATGCCTCTTATATAGATGCTGAGAAATCAGCAAAAGAGGAAGCGCCAGTGACGCAACCTCTTCGGGTTGAATACCGCCCGGCGGCCCCCGCAGGCGTCGCCAGAGAACCATGTGGCCTCCTTTTGTGGGTGGATGGGGTGTGTTCGAAGTTATAGAAATGAAGTTTGATATTCCGAATGTGGATTGCAATTTTATTGTAATTACTGTCCCCTAAAAATGTCTACGGGGCAAAATCAGTCGTGGTCTGATGGCCTATGGTGGAGTTGAATATACATACAAATATACGACTTTTTGCATAAATATGCGCTGCATTTTACTGTGAAAATCATGTTTTGTGCAGTAGGGCGTTAATACTGATAACTGCATTTATCTGCGTGTCGTTGAGTAACGGTCGAAAACTGCTAATATTCCATTGTGTAGACATCATAAGAGATGACTAAATCATTGTGTAGGTTGCAATAAGAATGATCGGGTTGTTTGTATGATTATTACAAAAATAAAGGAATGTTATAAGGATTGCATCTATCATTTTGGTGCAAGCGTAATTCATGAGTAACATAGCAATATTTTGCGCTTACGCTAAACCTGTCGAAGGCAAAGATTGCAGTAAGATTGTATAAACGTACAGCACGTCAGCCGGGTGTACGTGCAGAGATGCTGGCAGGCTTTCCGGAAGAGATTGAGGAATACATCATTCCTCCAGAAGAAAAGAGCGATATCTGTGGCGGGGAAATGAAAGTGATCGAGAAACGTGTGTAAGTGCCTCAAACAATGATGTAGATGTCATAACAGAAAAACTGTTATGTTGCACTACGCCATGTTTTGAAGCACTTACCGAAAGAAATGATAAAAATGGTCACACGGTGAGAAATTTGAAATGTCCAAAAATACAGTAAATATAAGGGGTTCAAGGCTCTTGAGACTAATGGAAACGTGTCGTTGAGGAATAATATGAAAATTGTTATAATACAGTTAACATTTAGCGCTGGATGAAAGACAATTGAAGGAATGTAATTAAAAATGAAATATAAAATCAGATTTCAATGTAAATCAGATCTTAGGATTTTGAGAGAATGCTTTAAATTATCCAAGGAATACGTACAGTAAGAAATTTAGAAAGGATAGAAAAAGAAAATGCAATTGTCACAGAGGAAACGGCGAAAAAATTATGTGATCTGTATAAGATAGAATACCAGGATTATTTTTATAAAACAGATAAGAATTTTGATGATAACTTTAATAGAATTTTAGCCGAAAGCGGAACTGTACCGAAAAATATTATTGATAGTACGGATAGATATTACCTTATTTATGTTAGGAGAACAGGATTTTATCAGGATTGTATTGCAGGTAAGGTAATGTGGGTAGGAGATTATAATCGAAATAAAGAACGAAGAATTTTAAGAGAGGTTAATGTAATAAATGCAGTGAAATTGAAACCAGAAGCACAGTTGATAAATAATAAAAATGAGTGGACATATTGGTATTTTAATTTAACGATTGGTAAATTATATGAGGCGATTGTGTCTGAGCCGTGCATGAAAGATTGTCTCGAAGACTGTCTAAGGGAAATAATAGTAACGCAAGACGATCTTATGAAATATGACGTCTTTACGGACATTGCAGTCTTGGGAGGAAAAAATAAATATCGTAAAAAAAGCTACTAGATAATATGTTTATTCTGACACAGGGTGTATAACAAAGTTAATGTTTTATGGTATAGCATTTTATCAGCTCTTGCACTATATTTTATCACCGTTGTAAAGAGATTGAATTATTTAAGAGATTTGCTATAATTAGTAGAAAACAACATTATACCAACTCAAAGGACAATAACATTTATGCAATACACAGACTTACAACAATATCAGCAACAGCAACAGGCAATAAAAGACTTACAGAAATACCACGACCCGGAACATCTCTGGGAGTGTATTCTTGCTTTTCAGGGATATGAATTTCAGACAGTTTCCGGGCTCCCGTTTACCTATCAGTTGAAGAAGGGGAGAAATGGCGAGCTGACGAAAGAATTATGGATTGACAGGCGAAAAAACAGTAAAAGCCTGGCGTGGAGTTCTGTGATGAAAGCGTTTGAAAAGACAGCGGGTAAACCGATGGTGCCACGGCCTAAGGCGTTGGGGGATATTCGTGGAGTTTCCTATCTTTATGGAATGTTTTATCAGTTCGGTTTGATTGAAATTCCTTCAAAACACGAGGATTTGAAATAAAAATCTGATCATAGATAATATTTATATCAGAAGTAGTCAACCGAATCAGGGAAGTCTCCTTGCTTCAATCGCGAATATCCGCTGGACTTGAGTTGTATAACAATAATCAACTGGAGGAATTATGAAAGATATTATTCAGATTATAATAGAAAGTTCATCTGGTTTTGGACCTGTGCAGGATGCTTTTACTGATAAACTGATCCTTACAGAAGATTCAATTTCATATGAATACAATCCGGAAATTGAAACCAGGTTCAATCCAAAAATAAAATGGAGTTATAAAATAGATAAACCGTTTTTTAAAGCCCAGTATGAGCGTATAGTTGGAATGATATCTGCTGTTATAGAAAAGCAGGAAAATGAATTTTGTACGGATATCGGAGGAATAGAATTTGATATTGTATATTCTGACCAAACAAAATTCAATTACATATATATGGTTCCCGGTGATCGTTTTAAAGAATTATTTGATGAAATAGAACAATTAGTACCTGGAACAGAATGCACGCCGGCAGTACTATTAACTTCAAGAAATCATAATGGCAGGTATGTCAATGATCTTGAGGCATTTATGGAGTATATCCATAAAGAGGAGATGAACAATAGAAGTAAGAATCCTGAGAGGACACCGGGCTGGCTCAGAAAAATTAAAGAATTTGTCAGAAGTATCCACAAGGAAAAAGACGACAGAAAACTTTAACCAAATCAAGTAAGTCCCCTGCTTCAATTGCGAAAAGCAATAAGCAGTGGGTGGGGACTTGCTTGTATCAGGAGGAGTGCAAGCTCTTCCTGATAAACTGCGGAGCAGTTATTTGGTTATGAGCAAGTAGCGAAGCGGATTGCGAATATCCGCTTGACTAATCACATACAATTTCGGGGTAATATTTTTTATTTGTGATAAATAAACGCAATTTATGCTTTGATAAAATGAATTTCAGACAACAGACCATGGTGTTTGAACATATTCATAGAGCTTTATATTTTGTGGAATATTTTATTAGTCCCGTCTGATCGAATTTCTTTCAAACACGAAAATCTGACGTGAAAATCGGATCATACAATTGACTTTTGGGGCATCCTACGGTAGAATATATTCGGTTTATCAAAAAATATGTTACTGTGAAGAATTGTCAGTAACGAAGTATTACATTATTAAAGAAGGAAAAGGAAATTACAATGGTGAACAATTTGGACGGTAAATTAGAAAACAGTAAAATACCTGCGGTAGTTGCATCAGATGTCAATGATGATGAAGTGGAAATTGATTTAAGAGAGATTCTTCAGGCTCTGAAGAGAAAAATCCTGCTGATTCTGATGGTAGCGTTGATCGGTGGATGTGGTGCCGGAGCATATACGCAGTTTATGATGACACCAATTTATAGTTCCACATCCAGTATGTTGGTACTTTCCAAGGAAACTACATTGACTTCTCTGGCGGATCTGCAGCTGGGAGCTAGCCTGACCAGCGATTATACGGTACTGATTACCAGTACACCGGTTCTGGAACAAGTTATCGAGAATCTGAAACTGGATATGACAGCAGAAGATCTGAGAAAGACGATTTCCATTAACAATCCAACAGATACTCGTATTCTGGAGATCACAGTAAATAATGCGGATTCCGCTCTTGCAAAGGAAATCGTAGATGAAGTTGCCAATGTTTCATCTTCCTTTATCGGAGACAAAATGGAAGTTGTTCCGCCTAAGATCATCGAGGTTGGTAAGATTGCTACGATCAGAACATCACCAAGCGTGAAGAAAAATGCAGAAATCGGTTTCCTTCTCGGATTTGTAGCATGTGCGGCGATTGTTGTAGTTCTTACGATAATGGATGATACGATCAAGACAGAAGAGGATATTGAGAAATATCTGGGAATTTCCGTACTTGCAAAGGTTCCTGACAGAAAAGACTTTGTAAATGTAAAAAGTAAAAAGAATAAGAAAAAAAGTCATCGCTAAAGCAAATGGAGGAATCTGAACAATGAAGAAAATCACGTTAACAGATAAACGTAAAAATAATTATTACTATAATGAAGCGATCAAAACGCTGCGTACGAATATTCAGCTGTCCGGCCAGAGCATAAAGACAATTCTGATCACAAGCTGTTTTCCAAATGAGGGAAAGAGTGATGTTGTTTTAAGTCTTGCACAGGAACTTGGAAGTATCGGAAAGAAGGTACTTCTTCTGGATGCGGATATCCGTAAAACCGCTTATGTAGGCCGTCTCGGGGTTGAAGAAGAGGTACGGGGCCTTTCTCAGTTCTTAAGTGGACAGGCAAATATCAATGATATTATTTATGAAACCAATTTTGAGAATATGGATATCATTTTTGGTGGTCCTTCTGCACCGAACCCGTCAGGCTTACTCAGTGAAAATGTCTTTCAGGTTTTTCTGAAGAAGGTCCGTGAATACTACAGTTACATATTGATCGACACTCCGCCAATTGGAACTGTTGTTGATGCGGCAGTGATCGGAAGATATTGTGATGGTGCTGTTTTCCTGATCGAGCCGGGAAATGTCAGATATAAAGATGCACAGAGAGCACTTTCACAGCTTGAAAGAAGCGGCTGTCAGATTCTTGGTGCAGTTATGAATAAGATCGACACGAAAGCGGATAAATATTATTCCTTCTATTACAAACATTATGGAGAATATTACCGTCGGGCGGAAGAAGAGAATAAATAAAAAAGAAAGCTGGGAAAAAGTGAACGGAAATAAAAGAAACAGTAAAAAACTTAATATACTGTTGGCAATCATCTGTATTTTGCTGATCGGAGTTCTTGGCTCTATTTTTATGATGAGCCGTGAATCTGAAAAAGCGGAAGCACACCGTCTGGAAAAGCTTGCCGGAAGTGAGCAGAAGGGTATTGAAGATTATGAGACTGTAAAAGAACACGCTTCACAGCTGGAGAAAGAAGACGGGGCGGCAGATGATAGTTCAAAGTCTTCTGACAGTGTAGATGCTAAGTCCGATGCGGATTCAGCAGACAGCAGCGATAAGGCAGATGACAAAAAAGCAAATGCAGCAACTGATTCTGATACAACAGAATCTGCGGATAGTACAGACAGCACGGATGAAACAGCAGCTGATACCGCAGACACAAAAAAAGAAATTTCAGGTATTGTGTGCTGGGGAGATGATCTGATCAATGGAGAGGAATCAAATACCTATTCCTATATGGCAGTACTTCAGAAACTTCTCACAGAGAATGGATACAGCAACCTTACCGTGATCAATAAAACGCTTCAGGGTGGTGGAACTCTTTCCATGATGAAAATGGCGGGAGTAAGTGACGATACGATCCAGGGATATATCACCAAACATCAGCAGGCTGCTAATGGTGCACAGCTGAATGTAACAGAAACTGGAATCCGTGACCTGACAGAAGAAGAGACAACCAGAAATGATTTGGACTGTATCCCGGTTATTTTTATGGGATATTATGGTGGCTGGAATCATGACCCGGCCGAACTTGCAGAGCAGCAGGAGAATATTCTGAATACATTCCAGGATAAGGAAGAATTCCTTGTAGTGGGAACCAGACCAATGGATGGCACTGTGACATCAGATGCTTTGGATCAGGTGCTCAGTCAGAAATGGGGAGAACATTATATCAGCCTGGCATCTGTGACACCACAGCCTGCATCCACAAAGGAAGCACAGCAGGCAATGGCTGAGGCAATCCTCCAAAAACTGGAAGAATTAAATTATATCAGCAAAAATTAAGATACAGGCGAAGAATTTGTTTTATGGATATCCATGGAATAAGACTGAAGGATAGGAAATGAAGAATTCAGGAAGAAACACTGCACATCAGAGAAAAATATATCTGACTGTGCTGATCATAATAATTATTCTGGCAGCTGTTTTCGTCGGCGTATATTATCTTTGGAAACAGACAAAAACAGAATCCGAAATGAAAGTTTCCGGTCAGGCAGAACGAAGTCAGACACAGAATGACGCAGATACCATAGAGTATCAGGGAAGCACTTACAAATATAATGACCATTTGAGTAACTACCTGTTTATGGGAATTGATACCAGAGAAAATGTTGATACATATGAATCTCAGAAAGATGCCGGTCAGGCGGATTCCATTTTTCTGGTTTCCATGGACAGAGCAACAGAGCAACTGAAAGTTCTGTTTATTCCAAGAGATTCCATGACAAAAATTGAAGTATTCAATCCAAGTGGAAAAAGTCTTGGTATGACTACCGATCATATTAATATCCAGTATGCGTATGGCGATGGAAAACAGAAAAGCTGTGAGCTTATGAAAACAGCAGTTTCCAATATGCTGGATGGTGTCCCGATCCAGGGATACTGTTCTATGAATATGGACGGAATTGCGGCTCTGACAGATTTTGTAGGTGGTGTGGAGATTACAGTACCAGATAGCAGTCTTGAGGATGTGAATCCGGATTTTAAAGAAGGTTCAACCGTAACATTGACAGGTGAAAATGCAGAGCAGTTTGTACACTATCGTGATACAAAAAAGAGTCAGAGTGCACTTGTAAGACAGGAACGTCAGAAAACTTATATTCAGGCTCTGTTGAAAAAATGCCAGGATGAGGCGAGTCAAAATGCCGGATTCGTTGCTGATCTTTACAGCAGTATTAAAGATTATACAGTAACCAGTATGGGAAATGATGTTTTTGCAAAACTTCTCGTTGCTTCACAGAATGGTATTTCCGATACTCAGACAGTTCCGGGACAGGGAACTGAAGGAGAGAATTTTGATGAATATCATATTGATGAAGATGCATTGACAGAAATGATTATTTCCATGTTTTATGAGAAAAATGATTGATATTTTTTTCAGTTTGATTTATTCTTATATCTAAGAGATTGATAGTACAGAAAGTGCTATTATCTAAATATTTCACTCAAAAGGAGAGGTGCATTATGAAAATTGCAAAGAAATTCATGGCACTTGCGTTAGCAGCAGTTCTCAGTGTAGGATGTGCTTTTTGTGTCAGCGCAGACGGAAGTCGTACTAAGGATGTTACGGTAAGCCAGGAGCAGTCTCAGATCTATGAGATCATTCAGAAGATCGAAGATACAGAAGGAGTTAAGGATCTTCAGCAGAAGTATCCGACAATTGCAGAAGCATTCCAGAAAGTTGGAGAAGGCAAAATGGATATGCCTGAATTCATCGATGTTCTGAAGGCTCTTGCAACAGATGAGAAAGATGAAACTCTGAAAGCAAAACTTGAGGAAGTAATCGAGAAACTTGACGGAAAAGATTTCGTTACAGGCTTTACACAGTTTAAAGTTCTTGATGCTACCAGAGCTGAAAAGAATGCAGATGGCAAATATGAGGTTGAAATTTCTATCCCAAGCATCACAGATGACATGGAGAACATTCAGTTGTTATGCTATAACGCAGAGAAAAATGAGTGGTCAGTTGTAGATCCGATCAGTGTTGATAAAGAGAATAAAACACTCAAAGTTGCATTAGATGATCTTTGCTACTTCTCAGTTATTGCCGATGCGAAAGCAGACACAACAAAATAATTCTCAAAAATAATAAAAACAGCTTTGCGATATGGAACAAATATCGTGGAGCTGTTTTTTCTATATGGCATAAATTTTGTGAATAATTACTCAAAAATACTCAGATTGAAGGCTGACTTTTGAAAATCAAAGGACAGTCTTCAAATTTTTTTTATTTTTGAAATAAATCAGTTGTTGTAATATGGGAAGCGATGTGGCATAATAAATGGGAAAATGTTAAAAATAAGAAAAATCCAGATTAAGGAAATGTAAAATTACATTTTCGGGATAACACGGCTCCTGGCAGATGCTGACAGGAAGCGAGTATGACAAAGGAGAAAATTATGGCAATTTTTTCAATGATCTTATCTTTGTTGTGTGGAGTATCATTATTTTTGTTTGGAATGTCCTTAATGGGCGATGGTCTGAAGTTGGCAGCTGGAAATAAGCTCGAAGCGTTTCTCTATAAGATGACCAATACTCCACTGAAGGGTGTCGCACTTGGCACTGGTGTTACCAGTGTGATCCAGTCGTCTTCCGCGACGACAGTTATGGTAATCGGTTTTGTAAACTCCGGTATGATGAAGCTGAAACAGGCGATCGGTATCATCATGGGAGCGAATATCGGAACCAGTATCACCGGCTGGATCTTATGTCTTTCTTATATCGAAGGATCCAATGGTATCGCAAGTATTCTTTCCACAGCAACAATTTCAGCTGTTGTGGCAGTTGTTGGCATTATTTTCCGCATGTTCTGTAAGCGAACCTTACATAAGAATGTAGGAAATATCATGCTTGGTTTTGCAATCCTGATGACAGGTATGCAGATGATGAGTGGTGCGGTATCCCCACTGCGTGAGAGCCCGGTATTTATCAAGATGCTGACTATGTTTTCCAATCCGATCGCAGGTATCCTGGTTGGTATTGCATTTACCGCGGTACTGCAGAGCGCATCTGCAACAGTCGGTGTACTTCAGGCGCTGTCTGTAACCGGAATCCTGACATTTGCAAGTGCGTTTCCAATCGTTCTTGGTATTGGTGTCGGTGCTGCATGTCCGGTCCTTATTTCTGCGATTGGTGCAAATAAGAACGGTAAGAGAACTGCTCTTGTGTATCTGATCAATGATCTGTTTGGTCTTATCATGTGGTCTGTGATCTTCTACACAGTGAATGCATTTGTACATTTTACATTTATGGATATGACGATGACACCGGTAGCGATCGCCCTTCTGAACACAGTCTTCCGTCTGGCAACAGTTATCGTGCTGTTCCCGTTCATTCCAAAGATCGAGAAGCTGGTATGCTGGCTTGTGAAGGATAACAAAGAGGACTTGGAAGATGAGGCGGACTTTGATCTTCTGGAGGAGCGTCTTCTGAATTACCCGGCCCTTGCCATCGCACAGTGCCACCGTGTAATGAACGGAATGTCCAAGAAACTCCGCAAAAATGTCAACAGAGCTATGAACCTTCTGAATGACTATCAGCAGGATAAATACGATAAGGTTCAGCGAAAAGAGGATCTGATCGACAAGTATGAAAGTCGTCTTGGAGAATATCTGATCCAGCTGACCAAGAGAGAGATGAATTCTGCACAGACAAGACAGACTTCTCTGTATCTGCATACGATCAATGACTTTGAGCGTATTGGTGATCATGCTTCTTATATTGCACATATGTCCAGCGAGATGCATGATAATCACACGAATTTTTCTCAGGAAGCCTGGGATGAGCTGAATGTTGTTATGGAAGCGGTCCGTGAGGATATCAACATAACCTGCAATGCTTTTATGAAAGATGATAAGGAAATGGCACAGAGAGTAGCACCTCTGGGAGCTGTGATCACAGGACTTTGTGATATGCTGAAAATGCGCCACGCAGAGCGCCTGAGCCAGGGCAAATGCGGACTGGAAGAAGGAACGGTGTTCAGTGATATCCTGAACAGTTTTGGCCGTATCGCAACGCACTGTGCAAGTGCTATGGTTGCGCTTATGAAGAGTGGAGAAACCGGTTCGGATCTTCATATCCATGATTCCAAGATTTATCCGACCAACAGTGTGGAATATTATCAGTACTTCAAGGAGTACGGACAGAAATACGATATCGAAAATCAGGAAGGTCATGTGCTCAGCATGGAGCCGGAAGAAGTAGAATAAAGATTTGCAAAAAAACGCCAGTTTCAAATTAACTCGAAACTGGCGTTTTTGTTCCTACCACGGATATTTTCCCTTTTTAGCATAAGGAAGAAGTTTACCATCGAATTTAATGATAACACGGTGATTTCCTTCCGCGTCTTCGGTCACATCTACATCCAGACCGAAATCAATGGCACTCATGATGGCGTTTCCGCCCTGTTCATGAATGATATCTTTGATAGCGGGACCGTAAGTATCAATGACTTCATGAAGCCGGTAAAGAATCGGATCAGTATTTCCTTTATACGGATGGCTGTTGAGAAATGCAGTAGCGGATGGACTGATTTTAAGCGCTTCTGCAAGTTTCAGGGTATATTCTTCCGGAACATACTGCTGTCCTTCAAATACAGAAGCGAGCCATACTTTATTGACTCCTATGAGTTCGGCTAATTGTTCGTAAGTCAGCCCGGAAGCTTTTTTTGCTGCTTTTAAAGCTTCCAGTTCGTCAGCATGTTCCAGTCGGGTAAGATAATCAGCGTTATTCATTGGTGTCATAATAGATTCCTCCTTAAATAAATAATTGTATATAACAAAAAAACGAGATGCCTTAAAAAGGTACCTCGCTGTACAAAACAATTATAGTTCAGAGAACAGAATGTGTCAATGCTTTATTTATTACTATTTACCATAAAAAATATATAATTGCTGATAATTGGAATCAGGGGTTATCAAAATACAGATTTCATGGTATGATAAATCTATGAGACAGCGTGAGACGTATAATGGGGATGCGTATCTTACAGCAGGAAAAAGGAGGTTTTTACTATGGGTGAGAATATGATCACATCGTTTGACGGAACGAAACTGTATCTGAAAAAGGAAACGGCAGCAGATAATAAGGCTGTGATCGTGATCGTTCACGGTCTCTGTGAGCATCAGGGCAGGTACGATTATTTTGCGGAGAAGCTTCATGAAGTAGGAATCGGTACCTACCGTTTTGATCACAGAGGACATGGACGATCCGAAGGTGAGGAGACTTTTTATTCGGATTTTAATGAACTTCTGGATGATACCAATGTAGTGGTGGATATGGCCATTGAAGAAAATCCGGATATTCCGGTGTTCCTTCTCGGACACAGCATGGGAGGATTTACCGTTTCTCTGTATGGAGCCAAATATCCGGACAAAAAGCTCCGGGGAATCATTACCAGCGGTGCACTGACTGCAGATAACGGAAATCTGATCCGTGGAGTGCCGGGAGGAATGGATGTACATACACGTCTTACCAATCAGCTGGGCTCCGGTGTATGCTCTGTACAGGAAGTGGTAGACTGGTACGGAAAAGATCCATATAATAAACAGTCTTTTACAGCAGGCTTATGCTATGCGATCTGTGACGGACTTGACTGGTTCAAGGAGAAAAAAGCAGAGTTTCATTATCCGGTTCTTATGACACACGGTGAGAAAGACGGTCTGGTAAGTGTACAGGATACCTATGATTTCTTTAAAGAAGCAGGATCAAAAGATAAACAGATGAAGATCTACGGCGGACTTTTCCATGAGATTTTGAATGAATACTGTAAAGACGAAGTGATCGGGGATATGATCCGGTGGATGGAAGTACGGATCTGAAAAAGAAACAAACTGTTTTATATGTAATAGCAAAGCCAGGTGGGGTTAAATATACGACAAACGCATGAGTAAATAAATTGTGAACACACCCCTTTTCTAGTAAAATAAAAGAAAAAGGGGTGTTATTTATGCAGGAATTATTA
>NZ_JAAIUN010000057.1:0-3595 GCF_013317245.1 Blautia sp. MSK.20.85 | reverse complement strand
CCAATTCTGGAATACTCATATCCATTGCACGGATAATTCTTACAATTTCCAGATTCTCCGCTTCTGTTTTTGCAATCTCCGCAGCCTTGAACCGCTTTAAATCTGCTTCATATCTGGCTTTGGATGCTTCCATTTTTTCCTTGGCTTTCTCATAATCTGCCGTTGCTTTTTCAAGACTTTTCATCTCTTCTCCTTTCCGGGCGGCTGTTATACCGCCCTTTTCCTTACCATCGCCCGAATCCATAGAAATGGCTCTGCCAGTATGGAGAGTTGATGGACGTGTACTGAACCGGATGCCCACAATGGATCATCTGACCATTGCCCACATAGATTCCAATATGCGTTACTGGTTCTCCTGCATCGTAGGTTCCGGTAAAGAAGATCAGATCTCCCGGCTGTGCTTCTGACTGAGATACCGGAGTGCAAATGTCGTACAATCCTTGTGCTGTTAGTCTTCCTGTATTCCTTACACCAGAGTTTGTCAGACAGTAGCTTACAAATCCGGAACAGTCAAATCCGCTAGGAGAGTATCCGCCCCACACATACGGTGTTCCAAGATATTTTGCAGCCTCTTCCAGTAAACGTTGCGCTGCTTCACTGGTATATTCATTACCGCCAAAGCCTGCCCCTTCTCCTGTTTCCAGATAAAAGATCGGGTTCAACCGTTCTCCATTTTTCAGAAGCTCAATATGAAGATGGCTTCCTGTAGAATTTCCGGTATTTCCTACAAGACCGATCTCATCACCTTTCGTGACGGATGCACCTGCAGATACACTCCGGCTGCTTAAATGTGCATACCGCAGTTCATAGCCTTTACTGTCCTTGATTACAACATAATTGCCATAGCTGTCGTTATAAGCAGAAGTTGTAACCGTTCCGGTCAGCCCTGCCATTACTTTTGTTCCTTCCGGTGCCCCGATATCCATACCATTGTGTAACTGATTTGCCCCGGAAATCGGATGGATTCTGTATCCATAGTAGCTTGTTACACTGGAATACCAGTTAAAATCAACCGGTGTTGCAAACATCTGCAGGTTGCCTTTGGTATCGTTGTAGGCACTGAACAGTTCTTTCTGGAAGAATCCCAGCCTGTCCTGACAGATTGACATCAGGTTTCCACTGGTCAATGTTACATTCAGCGTGTCCACATCTCTGGTTCTGGTCACTTCGACTTCATTGCTTCCGTTATCATCTGCAAGATAACATTCCCAGGTCTGATGTCCATGTGCAGATGCTGCCGCATGACTGTCATAATAGACATCAAATTGTACACCGTATCTTGCGAAAGCTCCGGTATCTTCTACGGTATATTCGACACCATTCATAACTACCTTTGTTCCCATTGGAACAAACGGATTGGAAGCATCTACCGCTAAGGTATGATTGGCAGTTGGATATGCTCCACTGGCAGTCGGTCCTCCGCTCCAAATACCACAACAGATTGGACAGTTACAATATCCACTGGTCACAACCTGTCCCAAAGATTCTCCAACTCTTACTGTTGCTGTCTCCGTTACAGTCTCATTGACTGCTTCAGTAGTTAAATGATATTGCTCTGCAAACAAGGCGTCCAGCTCCGGCTTGACCTGTTCAAAAGTAAATTCTTCATACTTTGCAGACAGATAACTAATCAGGATAAACGGATCATGCTCAATAGGTCCGATGTTATATCGGTATTCCTCATGTCCTGGTTCTTCAGATTCCATATTGTTGATCCACTCCTGCAGATTAGCTTCCAGCTGTGTGTAATACAGTTCCGCTTCCCGGATTGCCTGATCCGATGACAGATAACTGGTTCCGGTGTAAGTGATCACATTTTGTAAAAACACTGCAGAGCATGACGTGACATTCGTTATGATCAGAAACATCAATCCGATCAGAACTGCTACACTGATATACACCTTCCGGTTTTCTTTAAAAAAGTTGGTGACTTTGCCGCCAATCTTCTTGATATAATCAATCGTACCTTTTGTAGCTGTTCCTACTGTCTGTTCACTTCGCTTCGCTTTGGCATAATCCCGTTTGATCTGTTGCTTCTGAATCTGTTTTTTCAGTTTCTTCTGTTCCTGACGGGCTGCCGCCTGTGTCTGTTTCTCTTCCTGTCTTTCAAGTCTGCTTCTTTTTCTGAATGCCCTCTGTTTCCTGCGTCTGGCACTTCTCTGTTCCAGCCGGTAAACACCTTCGCCGCTTTCTTCTAACTTATGGGCACCTTCTACCGCCGCATTATCGTCTTCATTTTTGCTGATCTCACGGTGCAATGCTGCGGAAGCTGCACTTCCTGCTTTCTTGACAACAGAAGTTTTTTCTGTTTTCACAGATTCCCCTTCGCCAAACTTCAAGCGGGATTTCTTCTTTCCAGGAGCTTCTCCATCATTTGCCTGATAGACCTGTGCCTTCTTGGAATGCTGCTTTGCTTCCTTCTTCTTTTTTGCTTCCTCATAAGAAAACTTTTTGGCTTTTTCCTTCTGTTTCTGATGTCGGAAATTGACTCCATCCGTATCCATCTGGTTCAATTTCTCCATATCTTTATCATTTTTCACAGAAGCACCAGTTTCCTCATAAGCAAACTTCAAACGCTGTTTTTGTTTTGGCTTTTTGCTACCACCGGTCTGATTTCTCCGGCTGTCTCCTCTGTTTTCTGATAGATCCGCACGTTTTTCTTTCAGTCTCCCTGACTGTCCGGCTTCGGATTTTTCTGCAAGTCTGGATTCTTTTCCGACTTCAGCACGGATTCTTTTTCTATTTTGCTGTTTTCTACTCTGTCCAAGATCCTCACTTTGCTTCTCTGCCCGTATCAGTTCCGGTGCATCTCTGGATTTTTGCACAGAGGGACGAATATTTTTTCCACTCCGTTCAGACTGGCGGGAAGACTTATCCACAAGGCTTACTTCTTTTTCCCCCTGTTTTCCTCCCATCTGCACATCACTGGCACGGTTACTGACACGAACAGAAGATTTATCCGTCAGGTTTTCTTCCACCAGACCATCCTTGGTCATTTTCTGGACTTTCTTATCCCTGACTTTCATTCTCTGTTCTGCCACTGATTACTCCTCCTTCTTCGGATACCCTTTCCCTGCCTGTAATAAACAAAGAAAAGCGATGCCAAATACAGCACCGCCACAAAATGTCAATCCATATGAAATTACCTGTAACATTGTTTTACTCCTCCTGTATTACCCTGCTTCGGCTGTTTCCTCCGGGCGGGTTGTCATAATCTTATAAAGGGAATTCTTCGGGAATCTGTCTACAAACGGAATAATCACATTTCCATAGAACAGAAGTCCTTCACCCTCATTACTGTTGGTTACATAAGACAGCTGGGTTGGTGAAATATTCAACTGTTTAGCCAGAATCTGCCTGTCACCGGATGCCTGGTTGAGCATATAGATAAAATCAGAGTTTTCAAAGATGTTCTCGATTTCTCTTGAAGCAAGCAGGTCTTTTACATTCTGTGTGATACCAGTCGGAATACCGCCCCACTTACGGAACCTCTTCCAGATTTCCACGCTATATGCTGCTGTCTGTTCTTCTTTCAGCAGCAATCTCGATAGGTCAGACGCTTTCACGCCTTTCGCCCCGAGCCACACCGTGCAAG
>NZ_JAAIUN010000056.1:0-4691 GCF_013317245.1 Blautia sp. MSK.20.85 | reverse complement strand
TAACCTGGAGAACGCAAAGAAAATACTTTCAGGAATTTAACATAATATATAGCAAGAAGTCTCTTTCCTTTACAGATGTGCAATGAATTGTAAAAGCACTGTACGAACGCTGTAAAAGCAAAAAAGAACACTTGGTTGGTGATGCAGTTCATGGTATAATAGTATCAGTTGATAACATAAATGATAAAAAAGCTAATTTTGTTAAAAAAGGATCACAATGTACATTTAGAATATCAGATTTACCGCCTTTTGATCATGTGGTTGTAATGTTCCGTGCATAGCCCAGAATGGAACTAAGTAAATTTATCAATGTCTGTCCCTTTTTCAAAATCTGAGATTTAATTGGCAGAAGTATATCACATGATAATGTTTATGGTATGAAAAAAAGCTTTCGTTGTAGCCTATGGTTCTGCATGGAAAGTTATTGGATAAAAGATACTGATTAATACTTGGTAAAATGAGGGAGCTCACAAATGAAAAAAATTACAATTGCCTTAATTATGGTTATATCATTAATAGCACCAATTCAGACAATGGCGGAGAGTGTTACCCAGACCGGTACAATAATAGAGCCTTTGGAACAGAATATTGAACAGATCATCGATGAAATCACTTCTGAACCGCGTCCAATAAATTCTGATGCAATACAGAATGTAAAAGAATATATTAGTGAATATTTTGGCAATCTGGGATATGACAATATAGAATACCAGAAATTCGAATATAACGATGAAAACAATGAGAATGCAATAAGGCATTCCTCGCAGGCGGATGTGTTTCTGGCATCAACAGCCGAGAATGCAATTGTTGACGGCATTGGTGAAAATATCATTGTGACAAAAAACTCATCTATTGATACTACAAAAAATCTGATCATAAGTGCCCATTATGACAGTGCAGAAGATTCGGTGGGCGCCAATGATAACGGTTCCGGAGTGGCAGCAGTGCTTGAACTGGCAAGGATTTTAAAAGATACAGAGATGCCGTATAATATAAAATTCATCCTGTTCTCGGGCGAAGAGAAATATATGCTGGGTTCAAGATGGTATGTTGGTAAGCTGACGGAGGACGAGCGGAAACAGATCATCGGAGTAATAAATATTGATACTATTGCAGAAAAAAGTGATCTGGGTTATATGGCGATGATCGAAGGAAACAAAAGACCAGACAATGCGGAATATGATGATGAGGGATTGAAAAAACTGGCAGAATTAAATAAAAACAGTATGTCAGAACTATTTACACCCAGTGACAGATTTTTCCTGACAATGGCAACCAACAGTGACCATTATCCGTTTGCATTAGTGAATATCCCGGCAGTATCGATTGTCCAGGACTGGCAAGATGGTTTGAACGTGAATGATAGTTCTGATGTAAAAGAAAATATGGATATACAGAGAATTGTGGAAGTGATTGATCAGGTTATGGAAGTACTTCCAACGATCAATTAAATTTATATCAAAAATCTCCCACTAATAGTAGTGCCAGATAAAAAACATTGTAGAAGTCAGTAATATTAATGTTTTTCATGGTGCTATCACGGTGTGAAGTCGAAATAATCAAATACTGACAGAGACTAGGAGGTGGAATAATGAAAAAATGGATCGTGATGCTGGCGGTACTTGTTATGTTCTGTCTGGCGGGATGCGGGGAAAAGCCGATGACAGCAGTGTATTTTCATCCAGATGATAACAGCTGGTATTTTGCGGATCTGGACACGGACACGATTTTCTCCGGAACGATACCGGATAAGCTTACGGATGAGAATGGAAAGAAGCTGACAGAGGAAGATATGACAGACGGAGATGTTTACCTGATCTATGGAGATGGTATCATGCTGGAAAGCTTCCCGGGACAGTATCCGGGAATCACAAAGATGGTACGGAAAGAACAGGGCAATCAGGAAAAGGCCGATCATTACCGGAAGGAGCTGCTTTCCATGATGCGTCCGGTGACTGGAGAGTGATAAAATAAAGCTTTTTTAGAAAAATATTAAAAGAAAATATATATCCATTTCTTCTATATTTTGATAAACTATATATTAAGACCACTGAGAAGAATAAATTTTAACAAATGTAGCAAGAATTCTCCCACCTCTTCAGGTGGTGAGATGAATTGCACATCTGAGCATATCTGCTCAAAAAAAATCTCTATAGTATAAAAGAAACACTCGTTCTCCCTTCCCTGATGTAGTATACTGAAAAAGAACAATTAGTTCATAAATACATATCCGTCGATATAAGAAAAAGGACGATAAATATAATGGAGTTAGACCATGAAAGATGCATTCTGGGGTTAGATCTTCGGTCTGCTCAGTGCAGGTGGAGCAACGATTGAAACGATACGGCAGTATATAGAAAGCCAGGGTGAGAAGAATGAACCGCGCCGTAAAAATAAGGATCTATCCAAATAAAGAGCAGAGAGTTCAGATAGAGCAAACAATCGGCTGCAGCCGCTTTATCTATAACCAGATGCTTGCAGATAAGATCAGCTATTACCAGAAAGAAAAAAAGATGCTCCGGAACACACCGGCCGGATATAAAAAGGAATATCCATGGCTGAAGGAGGTGGATTCCCTTGCCCTGGCGAATGCGCAGCTGCATCTGGAAAGTGCGTTCCGGAAGTTTTTTCGGGAACCAGCCTGCGGATTTCCACGTTATAAATCAAAGAAGCATGCAAGAAATTCATATACGACCAATGCACTAAACGGAAATATCCTTTTGCAGGATACCCATCTGAAACTTCCAAAGATGTCCGTCATAAGGATAAAACTTCACCGTCAGATTCCATCAGACTGGAAACTGAAGTCTGTAACTGTGAGCCGTGAGCCATCCGGGAAATATTTTGCCAGCCTTTTGTTCTGCTGTGAGAACCAAACAGTGGAAAAAAGACCGGCAGAGAGATTTCTTGGGATCGATTTTGCCATGCAGGGAATGTGTGTATTTTCTACAGGAGAAAGAGCCGGGTACCCTATGTTTTACAGAAAAGCAGAGAAAAAACTTGCAAGAGAACAGAGAAAGCTCTCCCACTGTGAAAAAGAAAGCCGGAACTATCAAAAACAGAAAAAAAGGGTAGCTTTATGTCATGAAAAGATAAAGAACCAGAGAAAAGATTTCCAGCATAAGCTCAGCAGGGAGCTTGCGGAAAGATATGATGCAGTATGTGTGGAAAATCTGAATCTGAAGGGAATGTCCGGAGGGCTGCACCTTGGGAAAGGTGTGCAGGATAACGGGTACGGGCAGTTTCTGTTCATGTTGGGATACAAGCTGGAAGAATATGGAAAACATCTTATAAAAGTAGACCGTTATTTTGCATCCAGTAAGATCTGCAGTGTATGCGGACATAAGAAAAAGGAACTGGCATTGTCGGACAGAATGTATGTTTGTGAATGTGGAAATAGGATAGACCGGGATGTGAATGCAGCAGTCAACATCCGTGAAGAAGGAAAAAGAATCTATAAAGAATGTGCCTGACGGCACAAGAAAAAAATCCGTAACCGGATAAACATAAAAAACAAAACCGCGGGACACGCGGGGATAGCCTGTTTTAGCTTTGCCCTAAAGGGTAATCGAGCAGGAAGCCCCCACTTCAAAATCGTAAGATTTAAGTGGTGGGAGCATGTCACTTGCTTTGTGGAACAGATTGATATTTACAGGGAGGAATCGTATTTCAGATTCTTCAAGTACATAAGAGTTCACTTTTCGTTGTATTTTAAAGAAAGAGAGACATGGAAACTTTGGAACAACAGCGAAAGTATCTTTGAAAAAGATCAAGGGATTACAATAAAATGATATGTAAATGAAGAGTAAGGGGAAAAATGCTGATTACGGATATTATTAACATTTTGGGGAATGAGTTTAGTAGTATATATTGCGTAAATCGTCAAGATCAGTACATTCAGATTTATAGACATCTAAATGAAAACACAGAGTTAGATGAATTAATGAACGAGAAAAAAAACATATGAAACCGTAATACAAAAGTATATAGAGACCAATGTATTTGAAGAAGACAGAAATAAAATGCTGGTTGCTACGGATTTTAATAATATATGCAAACAACTGCAACTGGTCTCACAGTTCACAATACATTACAGGATAAAAAATGGTAATGATACTTTGCGTTATCGTATGAAATGTGCAAGAATTGGAAATGCAGATACATTCGAAAAAATAGTGTTTGCGTTTGCAAGTGAGGATTCAGATATAAGATTAGATGAGTTAGGCATTATGAACTCGAGCAGCACCGGTGAGAAAAGAAAAAGCATCTTTTCTCTGCTTATTAAGTGATGATTGTGAGCTGGATCATCGGAGAATGGACAATGTTATTAATGAGTTTGGAGAGAATGCTCCGATTAAAGGAATAAAGATTAAATATGGTATTTACAAAAATATAGATAAGAATCTTTCAATAGCTACCATATGTGATTATGCATCTATGGCGGCAGAAACAGTTATGGAAGATTATAATCATGACTATGCGTATTATACAGATGAACTGGCGCAGAAGAGACTTTATAACCAAATGATAGAAAACGATTTTACAGATGCTTTGAAAAATAAGGAGAGATTGGTATAGACGATATTATTTGGATTATTAATCGGCAGGGATAGTCACTTTCCCTTTATATTCCTGCAGGTTTTACATAAGAAGATGGATTTCGGTCAGCAAAGGCAGCTCCCACAATGCCT
>NZ_JAAIUN010000055.1:0-4776 GCF_013317245.1 Blautia sp. MSK.20.85 | reverse complement strand
CTACGATACTCGACCACAAGCACAAGATGATAGTATAGTAAGAATGCTAAATGTGCGTTATTATCTAAATTTATTGTATTTTAATTTTTATTATTCGACTAAATATACTATACTATGATTAGGATATTCTATCAAGTAGGTAACAGACGCAATTCATCTCCCACCTTAGAGGTTGGAGTCTTCTTGCTAGAAGAAGATAAAAAATCTTAAATGGATACCCCTTGGCAAGTCCCAGTGCAGCCGGCGGAGTTCCGATCGTTGCAAAATCAATGGAACCAGACTGCATCGCTGTCAGGATATCCGTACCTGACTGGAATTCCACCCATTCAACATCTGTATCCGGAAAAGCAGCCTCCAGGCTTCCTTTTTCTTTTGTAAGTAGCTCTCCGTTTGGTGACTCCCAGTATCCTAAGGTGATCTTTTTCGGTGTATCGTTATCTTTTGCCTGCACTTTCGTAAAGTTTCCTCCTGCAAACACAGATGTTATGATCAGTGCCGCAGCTGCAGCTACTGTTAAAATTCTTTTTGCTTTCATGTCTTTTCTCCTTCGTCTCTATATTGTTTCCTGCCACGGCATCGCTTTTCTTATCAGAAGTTTGAGCCCGCCATCAATGAGCAGCGCGATTCCTCCCATAATAAAAATCCCTGCATGGACCGTTGCGTACTGGATATATTTACTGGCATCCAGAACCATCCACGCAAGTCCCGATGCAGATGCGATCATTTCTGCTGCCACCAGTGTTGCATAGGAAACACCTACCGCGGTCCGAAGTCCGGTAAGGATATCCGGCAGAACAGACGGAAGAATCACATCCCGGAAGATCACAAAATTTCCTGCTCCCAGTGATCTTGCTCCGTTGATCCGATCCTGGGGCACTTTCTGAACTCCAAATACGACCTGAATAAACAATGGTGCAAATCCGCTGAGAAACAAAAGCATGATCTTGGATCCATCACCGATTCCCATCCAGAGTACGATCAGTGTATTATAAGCCAAAGGCGGCAGTGCCCGGTAAAACTGGATAAACGGATCTACCGCTGCCAGGATCTTCCGGTTCATTCCGCAGGCGATCCCGAGAGCTGTTCCTGCTATAAACACCAGCACCATCGCAATTCCAAGTCGTCTCATGCTTGCAACTATATGATACATAAGGGGATAACCTTTATAACCGTTTTCCCACAGATTCCAAAAAGCATCCAGCACATCTTTTACCGATGGAATAAATGTAGGATTAAAACAGTTCAGCGCACTTCCCAGGATCCACACTCCCAGTACTGCTGCTACGGAGAGCACTGAAATTTTCATGTAATTCTTTCTCATTGCCTTTCACATCCTTTTCTCTGATCTGTCCCCGATTATAGTTTTTCATATATTTTTTCTCAATAAAGGATTCCGAAATCGTTATCCGTTTTCAGATAGTTTTTAGCTGTTTTTCGATTATTTTTGTGTAAATCTGACTGTTTTTCAAAGGATTTTCAGGCTTTTGTGAAATCGTACTCACTCAGGCTGTATCCTGCTTTGCAGATATTTTGCATCCGGCACTCTCTGTTTTTATGCAAAAAAAGAACTGCCGGGTTCTGATCTTCATCCTGAAATGGATTTCTATCAGAACTGACAGTTCTTCTTTTTGTCAATCTATCTTAACTTTTTGGAGTTCTTTTATTTTGTGCTGACGGTAAACTCTCCGTCCTTCACATCCAGCACAATGGTATCTCCGGCATGTACATCACCGGAAAGGATCTTCTTGGCTGTCAGTGTCTCCACGTAATTCTGGAGATAACGCTTCAGAGGACGTGCACCGTAAACCGGATCATAACCGTTGTCCACTACCATCTGTTTGGCAGCATCTGTAAGCTCCAGGGAAAGCTCCTGGTCAGCCAGACGGTCACTGAGCTCTTTGACCATAAGATCTACGATCTTGCCAACGTTATCCTTGGTCAGCGGCTTGAACATGATGATCTCATCCAGGCGGTTCAAAAACTCCGGACGGAAGTGGCCACGAAGGTCATTCATAACCTGCTCCTGTGCCTCCGGCTTGATGTCACCCTTCTCATCGATACCGTCAAGAAGGTACGGAGAACCAATGTTGGATGTCATGATCAGGATCGTGTTCTTGAAATCAACGGTACGTCCCTGTGAATCTGTGATACGGCCATCATCCAGTACCTGCAGAAGCACATTGAATACATCCGGGTGAGCCTTCTCGATCTCATCGAAAAGAACAACGCTGTACGGTTTTCTTCGAACAGCCTCTGTCAGCTGTCCGCCTTCCTCATATCCGACATATCCTGGAGGCGCTCCGATCAGACGGGACACGGAATATTTCTCCATGTACTCACTCATATCGATACGGACCATATTCTGTTCATCATCAAACAGTGTGGCAGCCAGAGTCTTGGCAAGCTCTGTTTTACCAACACCGGTTGGTCCGAGGAACAGGAAGGAACCAATTGGTTTGGTCGGATCCTTGATTCCGGCTTTGGAACGAAGGATCGCATCTGTTACAAGACGTACACCTTCATCCTGTCCTACTACACGTTTGTGCAGCTCATCCTCAAGGCCCAGCAGCTTGGTTCTCTCACCTTCTGTCAGCTTGGTTACCGGAATACCGGTCCATCTGGAAATGATACGTGCGATCTCATCATCTGTAACTGCCTCATGTACCAGACTTCTGTCACTTTCTTTAACCTGTTTTTCTTCAACTTCCAGCTGCTGCTGAAGCTTCGGCAGCTCGCCGTACTGCAGCTCGGCAGCTTTCTCCAGATCGTAATTCTGTTTTGCTTTCTGGATCTGTTTATTGATATCCTCGATCTGCTCACGTAATTTCTGGAGCTTCTCTACGGAATGTTTCTCATTATCCCACTGTGCTTTCTGGGTATTGAAGGTATCCCGCATTTCTGCAAGCTCTTTCTGCAGATCTGCCAGACGCTCCTTACTTAAGTTGTCCGTCTCTTTTTTCAGAGCAGACTCCTCGATCTCCAGCTGCATGATCTTACGTCTCTGCTCATCCAGCTCTGTAGGCATGGAATCCAGTTCCGTCTTGATCAGTGCACAGGCCTCATCAACAAGGTCGATGGCCTTATCCGGAAGGAAACGGTCTGTAATGTATCTGTGTGAAAGTGTGGCAGCTGCAACCAGTGCGCTGTCTGTGATCTTAACACCGTGGAATACCTCATATCTCTCCTTCAATCCACGAAGGATGGAAATGGTATCTTCCACTGTAGGCTCATTTACCATAACCGGCTGGAAACGACGGGCAAGTGCTGCATCCTTCTCAATATACTGGCGGTACTCATCCAGAGTTGTGGCACCGATACAGTGCAGCTCACCTCTGGCAAGCATAGGCTTCAGCATATTTCCTGCATCCATGGCACCATCTGTCTTACCGGCACCGACGATCAGATGAAGCTCATCGATGAACAGAATGATCTGTCCTTCGCTCTTCTTCACTTCCTCAAGTACTGCTTTCAGACGTTCCTCAAACTCACCACGATACTTGGCACCTGCAACCAGTGCTCCCATATCCAGGGCAAAAATCTTCTTGTTCTTCAGGCCTTCCGGTACATCCCCTGCCACAATACGCTGTGCCAGTCCCTCGATGGCTGCTGTTTTACCAACACCAGGCTCACCGATGAGAACCGGGTTGTTCTTGGTCTTACGGGAAAGGATACGGATAATATTACGGATCTCCATATCACGGCCGATCACCGGATCAAGCTTCTGATTTCTGGCTTTCTCCACAAGATCCTCGCCATATTTATTCAGGGTGTCATAGGTTGCCTCCGGGTTATCGCTGACAACTCTCTGGTTTCCTCTGACTGTAGATAATGCCTGAAGAAAACGCTCTCTGGTGATTCCAAACTCATTAAAGATCTTCTTCATGCTGGGGCTTGGATTCTTCAGCATGGAAAGGAACAGATGCTCAACAGAGACATACTCATCTCCCATAGCCTTCGCTTCATCCTCAGCACTGACCAGTGCCTTGTTCAGATACTGGCCAAACCGAAGCTCACCACCGGAAACCTTAACCTTTGCATCCAGTGCTTTCTTAACTGTGTCAATAAAATATTCCTTCTGGATCTCCATCTTCTCGATCAGTTTGAGAATCAGGCTGTCCTCCTGTGTCAGCAATGCATACAGAAGGTGTTCCTCCTCGATCTCCTGATTGCCATATTCATAAGCAACCTTCTCAAGATCCTGGACAGCCTGTACGGATTTCTGTGTAAACTTACTGATGTTCATAGGCTTCCCTCCTATTCTATGAAAAACATTTCCAATATTCTCATACCGGAAATGCTGTGCTTTTTTCTTGTTCTAGGAGAAATATAACACTATTTGTTAGCACTGTCAAGAGGTGAGTGCTAATTTTTTTGTGAAGAATTTGTGAAGCCTTGATTTTACGAGCTTCACAGGGATTTTTCGCTTACTTTCGCACTCGATTTTCTTGATTTGACCACATTTTTACCACAAATTCTTGGAAAAATATATTCGTCTGATTTTCTTACCACATTTTACGACAACGACTTCTGGTTTATACCACAGCAGGTACGGTTTCTGGCAGATTCATTTTAGACATCTCGTTCTCCACATGAGACTTCTCTGCAATATGATTGTAGACATTCATTGTGATCTGTGCATCCGAATGGCCCATGACATACTGCATAACTTTAGGATTGACATTGTTCTCACCCAATCTGGTACATCCCGTATGACGAAGGGTATGTGGATGTGTCAAGTATAGGACAAAAAAAATTTTATTTTTTTCTGCCGAAGAC
>NZ_JAAIUN010000054.1:0-5236 GCF_013317245.1 Blautia sp. MSK.20.85 | reverse complement strand
CCAATTCTGGAATACTCATATCCATTGCACGGATAATTCTTACAATTTCCAGATTTTCCGCTTCTGTTTTGGCAATCTCCGCAGCCTTGAAACGCTTTAAATCTGCTTCATATCTGGCTTTGGAGGCTTCCATTTTCTCTTTGGCTTTCTCATAATCCGCCGTTGCTTTTTCAAGACTTTTCATCGCTTCTCCTTTCCGGACGGCTGATACAGCCGCCCTTTTTTCTTACCATCGTCCGAATCCATAGAAATGGCTCTGCCAGTATGGGGAATTGATGGACGTATACTGCACCGGATGTCCACAATGGATCATCTGACCATTGCCTACATAGATTCCGATATGCGTTACCGGCTCCCCTGCGTCGTAAGTTCCAGTAAAGAAGATCAAATCTCCCGGCTGTGCCTCCGACTGGGATACTGGTGTACAAATGTTGTACAGTCCCTGTGCTGTTAGTCTTCCTGTATTCCTTACACCAGAGTTTGTCAGACAGTAGCTTACAAATCCGGAACAATCGAATCCACTTGGGGAATATCCACCCCACACATACGGTGTTCCGAGATATCTCGCTGCTTCATTTAACAAACGCTGTGCTGCTTCACTGGTATATTCATTGCCGCCAAAGCCTGCTCCTTCTCCAGTTTCCAGATAAAAGATCGGGTTTAACCGCTCTCCATTTTTCAGAAGTTCAATATGAAGATGGCTTCCTGTGGAATTTCCAGTATTTCCTACAAGACCTATCTCATCACCTTTCGTGACGGATGCTCCTGCAGATACACTCCGGCTGCTTAAATGTGCATACCGTAGTTCATAGCCTTTACTGTCCTTGATTACAACATAATTGCCATAGCTGTCGTTATAAGCAGAAGTTGTAACTGTTCCTGTCAGTCCTGCCATCACTTTTGTTCCTTCCGGTGCCCCGATATCCATGCCATTGTGTAACTGATTAGCTCCAGAAATCGGGTGAATCCTGTATCCATAATAGCTGGTCACACTGGAATACCAGTTAAAATCAACCGGTGTCGCAAACATCTGCAAGTTGCCTTTTGTATCGTTGTAGGCACTGAACAGTTCTTTCTGGAAAAATCCCAGCCTGTCCTGACAGATCGACATCAGATTTCCGCTGTTTAAGGTGACATTCAGCACATCTACATCTCTTGTCCTGGTCACTTCCACTTCCTGGCTTCCATTATCATCTGCCAGATAGCATTCCCAGGTCTTATGACCATGTGCGGATGCTGCCGCATGACTGTCATAATAGACATCAAACTGTACACCGTATCTTGCGAAAGCTCCGGTATCTTCTACCGTATATTCGACACCATTCATGACCACCTTTGTTCCCATTGGAACAAACGGATTGGAAGCATCTACTGCTAAGGTATGATTGGCTGTTGGATATGCTCCACTGGCAGTCGGTCCTCCACTCCAAATACCACAACAGATTGGACAGTTACAATATCCGCTTGTTACAACCTGTCCCAACGATTCTCCAACTCTTACTGTTGCTGTCTCTGTCACAGTTTCATTGACTGCTTCAGTAGTCAGATGATATTGCTCTGCAAACAATGCATCCAGTTCAGGCTTGACCTGTTCAAAAGTAAACTCCTCATACTTTGCTGACAGATAACTGATTAGGATAAACGGATCATGCTCAATAGGTCCGATGTTATATCGGTATTCCTCATGTCCCGGTTCTTCAGACTCCATGTTGTTAATCCGCTCCTGCAGATTAGCTTCCAACTGTGTATAATACAGTTCCGCTTCCCGGATTGCCTGATCCGATGACAGATAACTGGTTCCCGTGTAAGTGATCACATTTTGTAAAAATACTGCAGAGCATGACGTGACATTCGTTATAATCAGAAACATCAATCCGATCAGAACTGCCACACTGATATACACCTTCCGGTTTTCTTTAAAGAAGTTGGTGACTTTGCCGCCAATCTTCTTGATATAATCAATCGTACCTTTTGTAGCTGTTCCTACTGTCTGTTCACTTCGTTTTGCTTTGGCATAATCCCGTTTGATCTGTTGCTTCTGAATCTGTTTTTTTAGCTTCTTCTGCTCCTGACGGGCTGCCGCCTGTGTCTGTTTCTCTGCCTGTCTCTCCAGTCTGCTTCTCTTTCTGGAAGCCCTCTGTTTCCTTTGTCTGGCACTTCTCTGTTCCAGCCGGTAAATACCTTCGCAGCCTTCTTCCAACTTATGGGCACCTTCTACTGCCGCATTATCGTCTTCATTTTTACTGATCTCACGGTGCAATGCTGCGGAAGTTGCACTTCCTGCTTTCTTAACAACAAAAGCTTTTTCTGTTTTCACAGATTCCCCTTCGCCAAACTTCAGGCGGGATTTCTTCTTTCCAGAACCCTCTCCTTCATTTGCCTGATAAACCTGTGCCTTCTTGGAATGCTGCTTTGCTTCCTTTTTCTTTCTTGGTTCCTCATAAGAAAACTTTTTGGCTTTTTCCTTCTGTTTCTGATGACGGAAATTGACTCCATCCGTATCCATCTGGTTCAATTTCTCCATATCTTTGTCATTTTTCACAGAAGCACCAGTCTCTTCATAAGCAAATTTCAGACGCTGTTTCTGCTTTGGTTTCTTACTTCCACCATTCTTCTTACTCCGGCTGTCTCCTCTGTTTTCTGAAAGATCCGCACGTTTTTCTTTCAGTCTCCCTGACTGGCTGGCTTCGGATTTTTCCGCAAATCTTGATTCTTTTCTGTTCACAGCACGGATTCTTTTCCGGTTTTGTTGCTTTCTATTTTGTCCAAAATCCTCACTTTGGTTCTCCGTTCGCATCAGTTCCGGTGCATCCCTGGATTTTTGCACAGAGGGACGGATATTTTTCCCACTTCGCTTAGACTGGCGGGGAGACTTATCCACAAGGTTTTCTGCTTTTTCCCCCTGTTTTATTCCCATCTGCACATCACTGACACGGTTACTGACACGAACAGAAGATTTATCCGTCAGGTTTTCTTCCACCAGACCATCTTTGGTCATCTTCTGGACTTTCTTATCCCTGACTTTCATTCTCTGTTCTGCCACTACTTACTCCTCCTTTTTCGGATACCCTTTCCCTGCCTGTAATAAACAGAGAAAAGCGATGCCAAATACAGCACCGCCACTAAAAGTTAATACATATGAAATTGCTCGTAACATTGTCTTCTCCTTTGATTTAACCTGCTTCGGAAGTTTCCTCTAAGCGGGTTGTCATGATTTTATAGAGGGAATTCTTCGGGAATCTGTCTACGAACGGGATAATGACATTTCCATAGAACAGAAGTCCTTCCCCCTCATTACTGTTGGTTACATAGGACAGCTGGGTTGGTGAGATATTCAGCTGTTTTGCAAGAATCTGCCTGTCTCCGGAAGCCTGGTTCAGCATATAAATAAAATCTGAATTTTCAAATATATTCTCTATTTCCCTGGAAGACAATAAATCCTTAATATTCTGGGTGATGCCCGTTGGGATACCACCCCATTTACGGAATCGCTTCCAAATCTCCACGCTGTAGGCTGCAGTCTGCTCTTCCTTCAAAAGAAGATGGAACTCATCCACATAGTATCTGGTGGACTTATGGGCAGAACGGTTCATCGTTACCCTGTTCCAGACCTGATCCTGGATTACGAGCATCCCAATCTTTTTCAGCTGTTTTCCCAATTCTTTGATGTCAAAGCAGACAATGCGGTTATTGATATCCACGTTTGTCTGATGGTTAAATACATTCAAAGAGCCTGTAACATAGATCTCTAATGAAGTAGCCAGCCGCTGTGCTTCCGGCTCTTCCTGTTTTCTCAGAAGGTTGTATAAGTCCTCCAGGATTGGCATCTTCTCCGGTATTGGATCGGCAAGGTATTCCTGATATACTAACCGCACACAACGGTCAATAATCGTTTTTTCTACCGGTTCCAATCCATTCTTTCCTCCAACAATCAGCTCACACAAAGACAGGATAAAATCTGCTTTCAATGACAGCGGATTATCTTCCTCAGAATAATTCAGGTTCAGATCCATTGGATTGATATACTGGTCAGATACCGGCGAAACTCTTACCACCTGCCCATGCAGCGCCTGCACAAGTGCCGAATATTCGGCTTCTGGATCACAGACAATGATATCGTCCTCCGTAATCAAAAAGCAGTTTGTAATTTCCCTCTTTGCTGAGAAGGACTTACCGGAACCTGGTGTACCAAGAATCAGTCCATTCGGGTTCTTCAGACGTTTCCGATCAACCATGATCATGTTGTTGGATAATGCATTCAATCCATAATAAAGAGCTTCCCCTTCCTGAAACAGTTCCTGTGTCGTAAATGGCACGAAGATCGCTGTTGAAGATGTGGTAAGCCCTCTCTGAATTTCAATTCGATTGACTCCAAGCGGAATACAGGACATGAGTGCTGCTTCCTGCTGATAATCCAGCTGTTTTAAGGAACAGTTATATTTCTGTGCGATCCCCTGCACCTGGAAAATATTATTATCCAGCTTCTGACGCTTCTTTGCGGTATTCATTACCAGAACTGTCACAAGGAACATTCTCTCATTTCTGGACTGCAGATCTTCCAGCAGATTCTTTGCCTCTTCGCCATAAGTCACAAGGTCCGATGGAAGCACGTCCATATCATAACCGGAACGTACCGCACGCTTCTGCTCTTCGATCTTCATCTTATCAAGATCAGAAATCTTACTCTTGATCATCTTGATTGCTGAACTCTGATCAATGGACTGGATATGAATGTTGACATTGATGCTGTCATCCACATCCAGAAAATCTGCAAGCATCCGGTCTGTCAGCTCCGGTGCAAGAATCTGAAGGTAACTCACACTTCCCATCGTTCTTCCCATCAAAAATGTCTGATTCTTGGAAAAGTTAAAGGAAGTCGGTGCAATAAAATCTTTGGTCTTTAATCCGGTTTCCGGAAGCATCTTGTACTGGAACTTAAATGGTTCAATCCGATCCTGGTTGAACACATGATACAGAATCTCCAGCCTTTCCAGTCCATTCAAAGAATGTGCCTGTGCTCCCAGAACCTTAAAGTTATTTAAGATATCTGTTTCGATTCTTTCAAGCCTTGGTCTTGCTACCTTCAGACTTTCTGCTTCAATTCCAAAAGTGATATACTTCGTCTTTACCAGACCATTATTTCCTTTGGAAAGCTGATTTTTCAGCATAGTACGGTATTCTTCACGAATGGCATTGAAGTCATCGTTCTGATCCGGAATATCAATACTTTTCTCAA
>NZ_JAAIUN010000053.1:0-7192 GCF_013317245.1 Blautia sp. MSK.20.85 | reverse complement strand
AACCCCTTGTATTTACTGGAGTTTTCTAACTTGTCCTTATTATAACTCGACCATGAGGCGTGATCTTTGGCATTTGTTCCTCATGAGTACGATTATACTTTCCTAACGCCCACTGAAAATGTTTTTCCCAATGAAGTGCTACTTCAGGCATATCTTTTTTATCCAGAAATAAGAATCGACTATATCCATCTATAATCGGCTCAACCCTTACTTTTTTACGGTTTTTCACAATCTGTTCAAAACATTCATAAACTTCATCTGTCATCGGTAACATTCGTGTTCCACTTGAAGTTTTGGTATCTTCAATGACGTACTGCATTCCTCTGGTTCTCTGAAGCTGATGATTCACATTGATTTTTCTCTCCTGAAGATCAATATCTTTCACTGTCAATCCACAAAACTCAGAAATACGAAGTCCAGTCTTAAACAAAATAAACATTCCATTATAGTATTTTGAGTAATGGTCATCATTTCGGATAAACTCCAGAAATAACTCTTCCTGTTCTTTTGTAATTGCCTGTCTTGTAACACTGTCATTTACGACAACTGTACATAATTGAAATTCAAAAGGATTCTTGCGCAGTAAATCATCTTCAACTGCCATCTGAAATGCAGGTCTTACAATTCCACGCACACTGTGAATGGAACTGTATCCTCTTCCATCTGCTTGCAGTTTAATAAACCATGCTTTTGCATCCGACAATTTTATTTTATCTATTCTTCTGGTTCCGAATTCTTCTTTTTTTATTATATTGATCACAAAATCATAGTTCGCCTGAGTGTTATGACGAACCCCCTTTTTTTGTCCAATGTATTTTTGAACCAAATCCAAAACTGTTAAATTTCCTCCGTAAGGTACTATACCATCATGTAAATCTCTTTGGATATTCTTTTCTTTTTCCCTTAGCGCTAAGCATGGTCTGCATCCAGTTGGCAGAGAATCTGTTGGCTCTAATTTCCAACTATACAAAAACTTCTGCTTTCCATAACAATCTGTATATACAAACGCATATCTTCCATCTTTTCTCTGACTTTCTCCGTTTCGTAAAATTCGACCTTTTTTATCCCGTCGTTTTTGGTCACGTTTTGTTTTACCCAAACGTCTTCGCCCCTTTCTACGAAGAAGCCCTAGCACGATATAGGTATTATATCATACCAGGGCTAGCATTTTCACTTTAAAGTGCTAAATTGTTCGTATATTTTTTACAAAGACGTAGTCTGATCCAGAAAGGCCTCAAATTTCTTACGGTTAATCAATGACTTACACCCCACCTGGACTGTAAAGCAACATTCTGAATTTAGATGTTCCGAAATAAGCATCCTTATTTTCTTTTCACCTATTCCAAAATATTGCACTGCTTCATCCACCGTAAGCATATATTTTTCCCAAATTGGAATCTTACCTTTTTCAATTTTAATCGCCACTCTTCTCTCCTCCTTTTCTCTTTGGACAAAACATTTTTATCTGCCCATGACAATTTACAATTTTATACACTGTCATCGGCAGATAAAATTACAATACAGGTGGCAGTTCAGTACTCTGCCCACATCGGTTTTGCACCGTCATTAAATATGACCAGCTTTTTTCTGGAAGTATCATTATCACAGATATGCTTCGTCGCCCTGTGCAGCTGCTGCACATTTTGTCAAATTCTTCTCGCTCCATACCTTTACTTCAATGTTATATTTCAGCATTTCCTCGTATTTACTCCATTAACAGAGCAGATATATCATGGCGGATTTACCTAGTGGCTCTACATATCTTCACGTCCTGTATGTAAAACAATATACAATTTTCAAGGTACAAAAATTCCTGAAGGGGAAAAGGAATCTATATTAAATACTCCCTTTACTGATTACTTTTCCTTACATATGATTTCGTATCAAATCCCAAGGTCTTAGTAATCAGTTTTGCTTCCAGGCGTTGACGCAGAGTTTCATCTACACAGTAATGCACCTGTCCAAATTCGTCAAACATTTTTCTGGTAGCCAAAACTGTTATGTACCCTTCATAATGCTTCAACACTGCCTGGATTGCCTCAGTATCACCAGTTGATGCTGCCTCAATAACATGGAATGGCAGCAAATCAAATGCGCATTTCTGTTTTTTACTTTTTTTCATTTGCAGATTCCTCCATATTTTTTCTCATCAGTTCCAGTGATCGTCTACGATGCTCATTAATTGTGCTGCGTACAAGATTCATTTCTCTGGCAATGTCTGCATCACTCATATCCATAAAATATGATAATAACACAACATTCCTTTTCTTTTCAGTAAGTGTCTGCAGTGCTTCAGCAATCAATGCATCTTTGACTTCTATGTCGTAACCCAGGACCTGAAAACGATGTGTTTCCATTTCATGCTCTTCCATTATAAAAAGTCTGCTCAACTCCTTTTCTGATAATTCTGACAACATCACTTCATACTTCTGGCGATATGCCATATGCTTTTCATAATTAATAACTTCACTTTTCAATGCCAGCTTGCACAGAGAATCAAACTGATGTCTGACTGTCTGCTCATCTTGAAAAGAGGATTGCTCCATAAGAGTTCACCTCCTTCCCCGCCGGTAGGCAATAAGCAAAGTTCTTGCTTCCCCTTCACACATATCCCAAACGGATGAGTGCATTTGTCGGGGTGTGGGAAGAAATTTTTAAAAAATTTCTTAATAAATACGAGAAAATTGTTTTTCCTGTATTTTGAGGTATATAAAAAACGTCCTAATGGGTAGTTTTTAGCCCATCGGACGCTATTTATATCAAAAGATAATATTTTGCCATCATTTTTTGTGGCATATAATTCACTTTTTGAGGTAAAGAAATTTATTTGCTTTTTTGAACTATTTATCTATTTCATCCGTCACGTAATGACGGATATGATACCAGACAATAAAATTCTTAATCTTTCCTATACCTCCGGATCTGTTTTACGGAAATTCAGAATTTTATATGTCTTTTAAAAAGTGAAATATCACCCTCTTTTTTAGTGAAATATTAGTTCATTTTCTTTCAAGAAAGGGAACTATACACTAAACATGGAGGTGTATCATATGCCAAAACAAACAGATAAAGAACTGGGATTGTTTTTTAAGAACGCCCGACACGAGCAAAAATTGACTTATGAAGAATTAGCTGAAAAAGCAGAAATGTCCAGCCGATATTTAAAGGAAATTGAAAATGGGGGCCGAGTTCCCAGTTTTCATAAAATCAGAAAACTGGTACGCGCTTTAAATGTTCCTCCTGAACCATTGTTTTATCCAAACAATCATACAGATAATCTTGATTATCAACGCCTGCTCATGTACCTGTCAAAATGCAACGATGAGCAAATTACCGCTATCCTTGCCATCGTAGAAGCATACCTGCGCACATACAAAATTCCTACAGACCACGATAAACAAGATCCCTGAAATTCATTTGAATTCTATCTGAATTATTCTGAAGAAGCGGTATGGTTTCCCATACCGCCACTCTTAACGTGCATATTTTTCTATCATTCTCTTAACATTCGTGGATTTCTTTATTGCCCCTATATTAATAAGAAACTCAACTACATCCATCATTCCCTGGTAATAAGCCCGCTGCTCCTCTTCATAATGGAAATGTTCTAACTGATCCAGATATTTATTCCAGAAATTCTGCTCACGCTCTGGGATTTTTTCCAGATGTAGTGGCAGCTTCTTTTGTATTTGTTTCAAATTCTTCTCTGCTTCTTTCCATTCTTCCGGCTGTACTGTATATTCTCTTTCTCCGGAGTCACAGCGCAATTCCTCAAATAAATTCGATACTGCTTCATAAAACTCATTCATCTTCTTTCCACCTCTCATTAGAATTATTTCTCATTACAGGCAGCATTATCATTTTCTTATTTCAAAAATCAAATAAACTTTCCAAAAACTTCATCTTTAGAAGTATAGTAACAATATTTTTCCTTAAAATCAATAATAATACTTCATCTTTAGAAACTTTTGAGGATCAGAATGATTATTTATTGGGATAAAAAAACGAACAGTAAAAACAGAATAGGACAACGGGTAAAAGAATTACGAAAGGCTCATAATCTTACTCAGAAAACACTCGCTGCCAAATTACAACTTGCAGGATATGATTTTAATGATCTGGCAATCCTGCGAATTGAACAAGGCACACGTTTCGTTCCCGACTACGAAGTTGTCGCACTGGCCGAAGTATTTAATGTTTCCTGCGAATATCTTCTTGGTCTGACGGACGCTCCTGCAAAATAATTCAATTGTATTGCTGCCCATTCTATGCTAAACTATGGATAGATACTTCTGAACAACATACACTATTTATAAACCGTATGATTGGAGTGATTTCATGGAATTAACAAAAAAAGTCCCTACAACCGATAAAAACCAGGAAAACAATCATCTTCTCCGCATGTTAGACCGGGGAATTGATGATATGGAAGCTGGTCGTGAATTGCCACTGGAAGATGCTTTTCGCAAAATCACAGAATTAAGGGATGCACGAAGAAATGCAAGAATATAAAATTATTTTAACCTGGGAAGCAATTTACGACGTCACAGACATTGCAGATTATATTGAAGAAGAATTCGGCCAGCAACGTGCTGACCGTTTTCAATCTGATCTGAAAGAACAAATGCAGAATTTAGGCCAGTTCAGTACTGCCTTTCCCCGAACTCAAATTCTGTACAGAGGATATTCCATACATAAAAGATCTTTTCCGCCATCTATTATTTTTTATATTATAATGGAAGAAACAAAAGAGATTCATATTCTCCGAGTGTTGCGCCATGAACGAGATTGGGAAAATATCCTGTTGCAAAGATCAACTTATACATATCCAGAATAAATACCTGGGAGCCGATCAGAGATTTTTCTGAAAGGCTTCCTTTTTAATTTTAATTACTTCCCACTGTCAATTAAATCATAACTCATATCCAGAAAATCTAGCGTCTTAGCTTCACTGACAGATTCATCCAAAAGAATCGTAATCCAGTGTCGCTTATCCATATGATACCCCGGTAAAAATCCATACGTTTGAATTAACATCCCAACCAGATCAGGGTCACATTTTACATCCAGGATATTAATTTTTCCATCTTCTTCTAATCCCAGTGTTTTCTTTTCCACTGCCATAATTATAGCATACCATTTTCCATTTTTATGTCGAAGCACCGCAGAATCAGGATCTTTTTTCCATAAATATTCCGGTTCCGTTCCATATTGCCCTTTCACATATTGAAAAATTTCCTCACGTTTCAAATTTATCCCTCACTTACGATTTCTTGCTCTGATTATACGCTATCAGGATTATATTCTCAACCACTTCTCACAGTTCCATTTATGTTTTATAGCTTTTGCATAGCCTGCTTTGCAGGCTACACCCCAAAAGAAGCAAGCACTGCCAGTGTCATGACAACTGGCTCATTTTGTCAAATTCCCTTTCCGGTTCATTCTACCAAAATGTATCAGGGAGTATCCCTGGCCCTCTCATATTTTATAATTTCTTAATTTGACGCTTTCACCCAGTCCTGTTAAAATAACTTACAGATACATCTGTCCAAACCAACAAAAAACCAAGTACCATAACTGTCATAGCCGAACTGGTTAGACAGTTTTTTTGTACTCTTTTTTATAGAAAAAAACGAATTGGAGGATTTCAATGAGCAAACGTACCAGAATTCATCCCGTACAATTTTATTTGAATGATGACGAACAATACATTTTAGAAGAAAAATATCGTCTTTCCAGGATGAAAAGCAAATCTGCCTTTCTACGGAAAATGATCTTATATGGATTTGTATATGAAGTAGACTACTCTCATATCCGAAAAATGAATACCCTGTTGGGCAATATCAGCAGCAATTTGAATCAGATCACCCATCGTATAAACAGTACCAATACAGTTTACCCAAAGGACCTGGACGATATAAAGGAGTTAATGGAAAAAATATGGCAGTTACAAAAATCCATGGTATCAAAACAACCGTTGATAAAGCAATAGAATACATCTGCAATCCAGATAAAACTGACCAGAATCTATATATTTCTTCCTTTGCCTGCTCTCCCGAAACAGCCGTTCTTGACTTTAAATACACTTTGGATCATACACATGACTGCAGAGATCCGCACAATACAAATAAGGCATTTCATCTGATTCAGGCATTTTCCCCTGGTGAAGTTTCCTATGAAGAAGCCCATCAAATTGGCAAAGAACTTGCGGATCGCTTACTGGAGGGAAAATACTCCTATGTTCTGACAACACACACTGATAAAGGTCATGTACATAACCATTTAATTTTCTGTTCTGCAGATAACATCACTTTTTCTCATTACCATGACTGTAAAAAGAATTACTGGAAAATACGAAATCTCAGCGACACTTTATGCCAGGAACATAACCTGTCCACAATTATGCCAGATGGTAAAAAAGGAATGAAATACAATGAATGGGCTGCAAATAAATCTGAATCCAGTAAAAAAGCGCAGCTGCGAAAAGATATCAACCAGACAATCCGAATTGTTTCCACTTACTCAGAATTTCTTGCATTTATGGAAGCTAAAGGATATGAAATAAAAAACGCAGAATTTGGCGAAAGCAGCAGAAAATACATTACCTTTCGTTCTCCCGATATGTCCCGTCCAGTGCGTGGAAGTGCTAAATCTTTAGGAAAAAATTTTACTAAAGAACGTATCAAAGAACGCATTGAAAATAAACGTCAGAAAGCTATTTTTCCTTCTGTTCATAACAAATTAATAGATACCAATGCTCCCAATATAGCAGGAAACATTGGACTTCAGAAATGGGCAAATAAGGAAAATTTAAAAATTGTCTCTGCTGAATATAACAAGATGTTCACACATAATCTACATAATTTTTCAGAACTTGAAGACCGCATAGCCTTGTTACATATGCAGCAAAAAGAGGTAAATACCTCTGTTGTTTCTCTCGAGTCTCAGATACGCCATCTTCGAGAAATGCTAAAATATGCCGAACAATATCAGAAAAATAAAATTTACGACGACCATTATAAAAGCTCCAAAGATCCAGATCGTTATTTCCGTAAATATGAATCTCAAATTATTCTTTTCGCGGGTGCTGAACATATTTTACAGGAAAATTGATTATTCCGGGACTCTCAGAGCCACCTGTCCGGACTTTGAGAGCCACCATTCCGGAGAATGGGAGCCATATATTCCGGTA
>NZ_JAAIUN010000052.1:0-9918 GCF_013317245.1 Blautia sp. MSK.20.85 | reverse complement strand
ATCTCGGGTCAAATGCAGAGTAGATCAGATTGGAATGCATGGAGATCTGTACCGGGTCTCCGTTCATCAGTGCCTGGATTCCCTCGGACTGATTTCCGTTTGTCAGCTGGTCTGCTGCATAAATATTAACCTTGACTTTTCCGCCGGTTGCTTTTTCCATAAGCTCACCGAATTTACGTCCGCCGTCAGCCCAGGTACTTGTCTCCGTTGTAGAGCATGCGAAGTTCCATGTCATCTCCGGCCAGTCAAGATCACTGTAATCTGCGATGGTATTAAAGGAATCACTTCCGTCTCCGGCATCCTTGGAGCTCTGGCTTCCTGTGTCAGAAGACTGGTCTCCTGTATAGGAGCCCTCTTTTGCAAGCGCCTTCGGAAGAGCTGTGGAAACAGCCGGAATATAAGTGATGATCAGAAGAACTGCAACGGATGCAGCGATCATCGGCATAACTGCTCTGGAGATCTGCTGAAGAGTAACCTCCAGACCTTTTTTGATCTTGATACTGATGGCAACGAAAAGGTTTACACCTACAGGAGGTGTTACCTGTCCGATCGCAAGGTTAACTGTTGCCATAACACCGAATGCTACCACATCATAGCCCAGAGCCTTACATACCGGAAGCATGATCGGTACAAAAATATACATTGCAGAGTTTGCATCAATGAAGCATCCTGCGATCAGGAAAATGATGTTTACGATCAGAAGGAAGGTAAACTGATTATGTGCAATGCTGGCAAGAAGCTCCGATGCCGCATTTGCAATACCAAACTTGGTACATACAAAAGAGAACAGGGAAGCACTCGCTACGATCAGCATGATTCCGCCTGTTGTCTTTGCAGAATCCACAAGAATGTCAAACAGATCTTTGAGCTTAACCTCACGGTAGATCACCATACCAACAAACAGACCGTAAACAACAGATACTGCTGCAGCCTCAGTTGGTGTAAAGATACCACCGTAAATTCCTCCGAGGATGATAACCGGCATCAGGAATCCCCAGAATGCATCTTTAAATGTATCCCAGCGCTCTTTTGCGGAAGCTTTTTCACGGGATGGCTGAATGTTATGTTTCTTTGCCTCGATCATAACGATGATCACAAGAGCAACACCCATCAGAAGTCCCGGAACGATACCAGCCATGAACATATCTGCAATAGATACACCTGTGATAGAAGCGTATACAACGAATGCGATACTCGGCGGTATGACAATGGCGATGGAACTGGAGGTTGCCATCAATGCCGTGGAAAACGGTGCGGAAAAACCGCCCTGCTCAACCATAGCCGGGATCAGTACTGCTCCAAGTGCTGCAACCGTTGCAGGACCGGAACCGGAGATCGCTCCGAAGAAACATGCTACGATAACACATACGATAGCGATACCACCTTTTTTGTGTCCTACGCAGGTGTCTACGAAGTTGATCAATCGTTTGGAAATACCGGCTTTTGCCATGATGTTTCCGGACAGAACGAAGAACGGGATGGCAAGAAGCAGGAATTTACTGATTCCTGAGTACATGTTTGTAGCTACGATGGTCAGTGATGTGCCGGAATAAAGGATGGCACATACAGATGACAGACCCAGGCAGATCGCAATGGGAAGTCCCAGGATCAGGAAAATAAAGAAGGAGATAAATAAGATTGCACTGATCATTTATTTGTCCTCCTTTTCATCATCTTTTTTCAGGCAGAAGTCCAGACAGTACTCAATAAAATGAAGGATCATACAGCCTGCTCCGATCGGTACGAAGGACCAGAAGATCCACTCCGGCCAGTTCAGTACGAAAGTTCTCTTGCCGTTTGCCAGCTGTGTAAGAACTTTGTCCATTCCGTATTTAAACAGGATTGCGGAAAAAACAATGCTGAGAACCGTGATCAGGATCACAGATGGTTTTTCCAGTTTTTTCGGAAGACGGTCTGTAAACAATGTCAGACTTACCAGTCCTCCTTTTTCGCGGCAGGCAAGTGCTGCTGCCAAAAGTGTGATGAGAACGAACACCGCTACAACAAGTTCTTCTGTAAAAGACCATGAGCGGTGGATGACTTTACGGGAAAAAACATTTCCCACAGTCAGCACAAGGATCAGCAGTGTGGAAATGACCAGTACGATTTTTTCTACTGCTGCAAGTGCGTTCATGAGTTTTTTGTACACTTTCATACTCTTTCCCCTTTTGTGTATTTTTTCCGGTTTCAGACCATTACCCCGGGATTTTGGATAAAAAAAATCCGTCCCCTCTCAGGGACGGATATAAAATTCCGCAACCACCCTGTTTCTCCATTGAAACAAGCACGATTCTGCAACGTACCGGCATACGCGACTTCTGTAACGGGAAGTACCCGTGAAAACCTACTTACTTGTCTGAAACTTTCGGCTTTCCTTCTCAGGGATGATATTCAAGGCAGTTCCGACGCTGCATCACACCAGTCACAGCTCTCTGAAGACGGTTCCTCTGTCTTTACTGATTCCCTTCATGGAATTTACTTCTGTTATGTGTTAACTCTTTAATGAGTTAAACCAATTCTAACTCTGTTTGTTTTGATAGTCAAGTTTTTTTTTCAAAAACTCCTTCAGGCGTTCTTTCCTTCTCCGGCGAAGTACTCCTTCACAAGCTTTACAACCACACCGGAAAGCAGGAATACTGCGATAAGGTTAGGGATCGCCATCAGACCGTTGAAGGTCTCTGCGATACTCCAGAGAAGTCCAAGGTCAACAGTTGCGCCGATGATTGCTACCAGAGAGTACAGTACCATAAAAGGTCTGATAGCTTTTTCCTTAAAAAGGAACTCCGCACATCTGGCTCCGTAAAGTCCCCATCCAATGATAGTGGAAAATGCGAAGCAGCACATGGCAACTGCTGTAAAGATGGAAACCCAGTTTCCGTATGTACTGGTAAAACCGCTGATGGTAAGCTCCGCTCCTGCTGCTGCGCCATAACCAACCGGCACCCCGCTGCAGAGGATGACAAGCGCTGTCAGCGTACAGATCACGATCGTGTCCGTGAATACCTCAAAGATCCCGAAAAATCCCTGTTTTACAGGTTTTCTGGTGTCTGCACAGGCATGTGCGATGGAACCGGTACCAAGACCTGCCTCATTGGAAAAAATACCTCTGGAAACACCTTTTTTCATACTCATGAAAAAGCTTCCTACTACGCCGCCTGTCACAGATGCCGGATTAAATGCCCCTCTGATGATAGCGCTGAAAACCCCCGGAACATTTTTCCAGTTGATGATAACTACACCGACGGCAAGAATAATATAAAACAATGCCATAAACGGTACCAGCTTTTCTGTAACCTGGCCGATCCTTTTGATTCCGCCAAGCAGGATCATTGCCACAAGAATCGCAAGGATGATCCCCATAACAAGGTTTACCGTAGAAGTATTGTCTGCAGCGATCACATTGTAATTGATCAGTGCAGAATCAATAGCTGTTGTAATGGTATTAACCTGGGTTGCATTTCCGGTTCCGAAAACAGTAAGCACACCAAAAGCGGAAAACAGATATGCCAGCCAGTGCCAGTGTTTCTTAAGGCCGTTCTTGATGTAATACATTGGTCCGCCAACCAGATCTCCGTTGGCATTGGTCTCACGGAAATGTACCGCAAGTGTTACCTCGGAAAACTTCGTACACATTCCCAGAATTGCGGAAATCCACATCCAGAATACGGCTCCCGGTCCTCCGATAGCGATGGCACCTGCGACACCTGCAATATTTCCGGTTCCCACGGTAGCAGCCAAGGCGGTACAGACAGCCTGAAACGGTGTCAGACTTCCATCGGAAGCCTCACGTTTACGAAGCATACGTCCGATGGTTACCTTGATGGCATAAGGAAATTTCCGGATCTGGAGAAAATTCGTGCGGATACTTAAATAAAGACCCACACCAATAATACAAATCATTGCAGGAACGCCCCAGATAAAATTGTTTATGGCAGCATTCACTGATTCAATAACAGATAACATTCTATAACCCTTCCCTTATTTAATTTTGTCTTTTCGGTCAGTACGTTTGTTTGTACAAAAAAGACGATTCTTTAAATTATAGCACATTTTCTGTCGAATGTATAAGAGAAAAGCTTTATAATTTTACTGCGATAAACAAAGAAAGTGAATAAAACACTCATCTGCGGTCAGTATCATTTTCCTCGTCATCCAGGAATGCAAGCATATATCCCCAGTATTTCTCCAGGATCTTGCCGCGGCTTTCGTAGATCTCATGTTTTGTTCCGATCATATGGATATAATCGCAGGTGGTTTTTCCCTGACGGTTGATCTTTCCGGCAAAATTCTTCAGGGCACGGACAGACACTAGATCTTCGGTCTGGGCCTGGATGAGCAGCATTGGTGCGGTATACTTTTTCCATCCGTAAAGACGCAGATACCAGCTCATCTCTGCGGAAGCCCAGAGCCAGCCGTAGGACGGAGACCAGGTCTGGAGTTCTTTGTGCTCTGCGCGGAGATTTTTGTAACGCTCATATCTTGGTTTTGATGTTGCGGAACTTGTCTCAAAAGAACCGCCGCCATCGTATGGTTTTTTGCCTGCTACGTATTCTTCATCTTTTCCCAGAATGCACTTCTCCAGAGCGATTCCGGTGGCTGCAGGCCACGGAACATTTCCGGTAAGAGGCCGGATCATCGGGGAGGAAAGAATTACTTTGTGGAACCAGTCCGGCTCCCAGGCTGCCGCAATACCGCCAATGGCGCCTCCCATGGAATGTGCAAAAAGATCCAGTGGCAGATCCGGGTGAGCTTTTTTTATGTAGCGGCATGCTTTCAGGAAATCACGGACATAACGTCTCCAGGTATCGATGTGTACCAGGAACGGATCTGCAGTAAGGCGGTAACTCCGGCCGTGACCACAGTGTTCCGGAATATACACGTGGTAGCCTTCTTTCAGAAAATAGTAAGCCACTTCATCGTATTTCGCTGCGGATTCTGTAAAACCGTGACTGATGACCACCACACCTTTTGGCGCATCAGACAGATACTGCAGCATGTGGATCTTACCTGTGATCCGTTTGTTTTCATTACGAAATGGGTAGTCTGCTCCCGGTACATATAGTTCTCTTCTCCGGGCTGACAGATATGGCTCTACGGTATTTTTCATGGTTTCTTCGTATTCAGTTTCATGTATGATTTGCATATTGATTAAAAACCTCCTTTACTTTTGGTGTATTGCTTTTTTCTCTGCAATTTATGTTTATCCTTTGTAAGATTTTTGAATGATCGTTGATTTCTGTCTTCTTACAGGATAACAGAATTCACTTCTTCCGGCAATATTTTTTAGTCCATTTTGCTCTTTAATTTCTGTTAAAAAATACCCGGACATTTTCGCATGTACCGGGCATTTCTGTTATGATTTCTATTATGATTTCTGTTGTGTCAAGCGGATATTCGCAATCCCGAAAAGGACTTCCCTGATTCGGTTAAAAGAATTTCACAATGTCTTCCACATCTTTACGTTTCGGGCGTGCAGGCTCCTCTGCTGCTTTTCCGATTGCAATCACTGCAACTACGGTCTCTGTTTCCGGAATGGAAAGGATCTCACGGAGCTTATCTCCTGTACGGAGTCCCATGATCACAGTTCCATAACCAAGCTCCCATGCTTTAAGAACCAGGTTCTCATTCTGAAGTCCCAGATCATAGCAGCCCCAGCCATTTCCAAGTTCATTATCCGGTGTACCGTCTTTCTGGAAACCGGAACGGTTCTGTACAAAAGTAGTAATGATCAGAGCCGCATTCTCTGCCTTGGGCTGGTTCATTTCCGGAAGGCATTCTTTGCTGATCTTCTCTACCATATCTTCAGATGTCACACAGTAATATCTTCCTGTCTGGGAGTTCTTCCAGCTTGGTGCTTCCTGTGCCGCCCTGATTATGGTAAGCAGCTCATCTTTTGTGATCTTTCCCTCCGGGCTGTATTTACGGATGGTTCTTCTCTCTTCGATCAGTTTCTGAAATTCCATATTGATCCTCCTCGCCTGGTGATGCAGAATTTGTGTAATCATTATTAAGTTCTGCGGTTATTGGTATGCTGATTTATATGTTCATATTTTTCATGAAATAATTTTAGCACAATACTGTGTTAAAATCAATTTGTACTATGAACAACGCACATACTGTAAACATTGAACACTGCTGTTCGCAAAATCACAAGCTTTCTTCTCAGAATTCCAGCATCTGTCTGGAATCTGCACCATCTTTCTTAAAATCAGAATTCAGAAACTCAATCTTCTTCGGCTGCACCTTGATCAGGTTCATGGTACGCGGCATTTTTTTCAGCGCATCCAGCGGGATCTTCCGAAACTCTGCCGCTGCATTATACTCATCAGAAAACGGCGCCACAAGTTCTGCCTCTCCTGTCACCTGCATTCCCTTCAGTTTGCCAAAGCCCTCATATTTATCAAAAATAGCCAGACAAACATTCTTATTCTTTTCCAGTGCGGCAAACTTTTCGCCACCTTCGGAAAACATCCAGAATGCACCGTGATGATACGTATACTCGATAGGTGTGCAGCGCACAAACTCTCCCGCACCCGTTGCCAGTGCACAGGTTTTATTGGCCAGGATATACTTTTCCACTGCTTTCTTCAGTTTCGCTTCATCCAGCTTTACACTTTCTGCGTCTTTTTTCTTCCAGTAGGACGCAGCCGCCTCATATTCTTCATGGGAAAGATCTGTTTTTTCCAGAATCTCCTCACATTCATCTTTATCCAGGCACAGTGGGATTCCTGTTACGCTGTTTACATTAAATCCACCGTACCAGGTTCCTGTCACCTCTAGGATATCTCCTACTTTATAGTCGGAAGAATACTCGTCATTCTTTTTGATCACTTTGATCTTTGCCATGTTTTATCCCTCCCATATCTTGGCAATATATCCAAGTTTCACTAATAAATATGATTTTTCCGAAAAAAGTTGTCAATTAACAGACGCTTTATCTTTACGATTTACCACATAAATTCCCACGCAGACAAGGAACAGTGCGATCAGGCTTCCCAGATTAAATGCCTGACGTACTTCTCCCAGGACCAGTGCAGACAAAATCACACTGAACAGCGGATTTACAAATCCAAAAATGGCAACTCTGGATACATCATTCCATGCAAGCAGCACTGACCACAGCGTATAGGCCACAGCAGAAACCATCGCAAGATAAAAAATAATTCCGATTCCTGCTGCATTCACCACTCCCAGATGTCCGCCCATTATTTTTCCGATAAGGAACAGAACGATTCCTCCCATGGTAAACTGTGTTCCGCTGAGTATTACCGGCGACACTTTTCTGGAAAAAATATTAATCAGTACTGTAGACATTCCATAAGAAAACTGCGCGATCAGGATAAATCCTTCTCCCGTAAGCTTAAATCCTACATCCAGGGAATTTCCCATCAGGTTGATCACAACGACGCCTGCAAAACCCAAGATACATCCGATCATCTTTCTTCCTGTCATACGCTCCTTACGGAAAATAAAACAGGATAACAGAATTGCGATAAAGTTTCCAAGGCCTGTGATGATCGCACCTTTTACTCCGGAAGTATGCGCCACTCCGATATAAAAGAAGAAATACTGACACACCGTCTGCGCCAGGCAGACCGGTACTGCATATTTCAGGATCGTCCGGTCCGGGATCATCACTTTCCGTTCACTGATGGACGCAAAGATCAGTACCAGAATCCCTGCCAGTGCAAAACGCACTCCCGCAAAAACGATCTGGCTTGCGGTATCTGCAGAATCCACCTGCATCAGACGATATCCTGTCTTGATCAGCGGGATCGCACTTCCCCAGAGAAGACAGCAGACACAGGCAAGTGCCGCCACCACCCAGGTTTTTGTCAACGTTGTTTTTGTTTGTTCCATTTGTTTATTCTCTCTTTCCCAAAACTTCTTCCATCTGACTTAAGATGGATCTTATTTCATTTATTGCACTGATGCTGACATCTCGAAAATCAATCTTTTTCTCTTTTCCGCGAAGTTCCGATTCATAAGTTCTGGCTTTCTCTTCATCTTTGTCCTTATATCTGGCTTTTCCAATCCACCAGGCATTGGAATCCGCATGATCCGGATATTCCGTACTTCCCTGGATCAGAAAATCCTTCGGCGTTTCTGTCAATGCTGTTTTCAGTTTTTCTGCTTTATTCCGAAATTCTTCCGTTACCTGCGGGTAATGTTCTTTTATATAGCAGAGATTTTTGTGAATACAGGTGGCACTTTTTTCCATCAGTTTCCGTTCTTCCGGATTCTTAAAATTATCATATTCCCCTGGCTGCACTTCCCATCCACGGATAGACTTACTCAGTTCCATCAGCCAGTACACATGTCGTGAAACATCATCCGGGAACATGAAATAGGTAGAAAATTCATGATCGATCATCGGCGCAAGGCTGATAATCTCTCCCTCTTTATCACAGAGAAAAGCTACATTCTCATAATGATAGTTCTGGTCTCCCTTCAGAACAGAGATCAGTACCTGCATGGCAAGCTGCTCTGCCAGATCTTCGTGTTTCTGGAAAAATTCCGATTCAAAGATGTCCCGGTAATCGTAAAACATCTGGCAATAGTTTACATAATTATCTATGTCGACTTTTTTATCCGGATATTTCCGGAAAAACTCCAGAAGATTCTGAAGGGACTCTCCTTCTTTATATGCCACAGGAACTGCGGTTCCATAATCAAGATATTTCTCATTTACTTCCTCATAACCTTCACAGGTCGCCAGCTCGTACTGAGGCGCAGGCATAAAATATTTATTGATGACCGTTGACCAGAATACCTCTGCATAAGCATATAGTGGTGTCGAAAATGGCTTGGATTTCGTCAGTGGTTTAAAGATCATATTCCCTGGAAATATGGGAAAATGCTTTTCCCCGCTTACCACGCCTACGGCTTCGGCTTTAAGGTTTCCGATGCGATCTTTATATCGATAATGTCTGACTTTATAACACATAGCAGTCATACCGTATTGCCTTTCCTTTCAGTGTATAGGACGGTTCCCGACCGGCAAGACATTCACTTTTCAGCGGACGTTTGACAATGATCTTATCCGGATTCGCCTTGATCGCTGCATCAAAAAGATCCGTTTCCTCAGAACACGGTGGTTCCAGTTTCTGGATCAGCTGAAGTTTCTTATTGATCAGGCTGGATTTCTGTCTTGCCGGAAACATAGGGTCCAGATAGATCACGTCTACCGAATCAAGAAGTTTTGACATACATTCCACACTGTTTCCTTCGATCACTTTCATACGACTGGCAATGTCTTTCAGATCTATATTTTTCTTCGCACGGCGAATCGCATCTTTCAGAAGAGCTGCGATCACCGGATTCTGCTCATACAAAGTAACTTCATACCCCTGAGCAGCCAGAAGAAAGGCATCTTCCCCCATTCCGGCTGTGGCATCAATGGCCTTCCTGCCCTCTTTATCAGACTTGGCAGCTTTCACCAGCATCTCATGCTGCAGCCGTCCATTGGTCACTCTGTGCAGCATAGACTCTACGAAATCCCCCTGATAGGTCAAACCAAATCCCGACAGAGATACCCCTTTAGAATCAAACCGGACAGTAAGATAATCCCCCGGCTTATCCTGAATCGGCGCATCCGTCCTCCTGGCAAAAGACTCTGCCTGATCCCTTTGTCCACCCTTTCCAAGGCAGACTACGATTTTATTGTTCATTTTTGTTGTTCTCACTTCCATGGTTGTTTGTGGTAATCCTGAAGATATAAGTATAACATAGTATTACCAAAACATCGTATCATTTTTTTGAGAATGTCACATCATTTCTTAATGTTCCTCCACGACAAACGCATGAATGGTTAGCAACTGCAAATTCTATTTTTTTCTACTTTTTAAGCTTCTAAAAGCTCTTCTAAATACTTAATTGGACGCAAACTTACTACGAACCTTTTCTTTCTCATTGACA